>CAYGZM010000040.1:0-28069 GCA_964354365.1 uncultured Pirellulales bacterium | reverse complement strand
TTGGGGCCGGCGGCTATGACCCCGGCGACTACTTCCCGTATTTCAACGGGACGTCCTCAGCGTGTCCCTTCGCGGCGGGTGCGGCGGCGGTTATCCAGCGTGCGGCGTATGTGAAGATGGGCGGCTATCTGGCGCCATCGACAATAAGAAGCATACTGGTAATGACCGGCGACCCGGTGACGGATACGAAGGTTGCGATAACCAAGCCTCGCGTCAATCTTGGCGCGGCGGTTGCGGCCATGCTTGGCGGTCCGCCTATCTACATTGAGGAGGGTTGTACTCTGAACGGCTGGGTGGCGCCGGATACGAACAATTATTGGGGCTGGGAGCCCAATTACTGGGACGTTGCCGTTGACAGCCACATTCTTGAGGAAGATCCGAACTTCATTTATGACTACTACTTGAGTCAGTTTGGAGCGGGTCAGGCGGTCGAGAGCAACTGCGTTGACGGCGGCAGCAGACTTGCCGTTTTTGCCGGCATGTCGATGCTCACGACGCGGATAGACGGTGTAACCGATATGGGCACGGTCGATATGGGTTATCACCACAAGGCCGGTGTCGCCAAGTACGAGCTGACGGTGATTGTGGTGGAGGACGCCAACGATCCGGGCATCCACGGCAGAGTCGATCCGAACAGCGGCTGGTACTATGAGGGCACGGAATTGACGGTCAGGGCGATAGGGGACCCGGATTACTATCTGAAGGGCTGGTACGATGTGAACGACGTTCTGATCGCCACGAATAAGAACCTCCAGGTTGTGATGGACTCGAATCAGCTCTTTGTGGCGAAGTTCAGACGGCCGAAGAAAATTGCGGTTTCGGGCGGCGGAAGCGCCATTGTGCAGGCGGTGAACGCGGCGCAGAATGGCGACACTGTTATTGTGGCGGCCGGCACTTATGACGGCGGCATAACCTTCGGCGGTAAAGAGATCAAGGTGTTCAGCACGAACCCCGACGATCCGAACGTTGTAGCTGCGACGATAATCGACGGTCCGTTTGGTGTTCGTGCGTTCACGTTCAGCGGTGGAGAGGACGCCGGCAGCGTTGTGGACGGCTTTACTATAGTCAACGGCGGACTGTTTGGTGAATCGGGCGGCGCTATATATGTCGGGCCGCAGAGCAGCCCGATAATTGCGAACGTCGATATCAGCGACTGCATAGTGTTCACGGGCAACGGCGGCGCTATATACGTTGACGCCAACAGCAGCCCGACCTTCAGGAATGTTACGGTTAATAATTCTGTGGCGTTTTCGGGAAGCGGCGGCGGCGTGTACGTGGACGTGAACAGTGCGCCGACGTTTGAGCGGTGCCTGATCACGGACTGCGCTGCGCTGGGCGGCTCCGGCGGTGCGGTTTACTGCGGCGCCGACAGCTACGCGCTGTTTGTGGGCTGCGAATTTGTTGATAACTATGCGAGCTTCAACGGCGGCGGCTTCTTCTACAATACCGGCAGCATATCCATACTCAATCGCTGCGAGCTTGTCGGAAACGCGACGGGGGCCGACGGCGGCGCAATTTACTATACCGCCCAATGCGTGGCGGAAGTGAACGACTGCAACTTCATCGCAAACGCCGCTTCCGGGGACGGCGGCGGTATTCTCTGCGACCGTGACAGCTCGATAACGGTGGCTGCCAGCGACTTTAACGATAACGCGGCCGTTAACGGCGCCGGGATTTATTTCGAGCCGAACTGCATAAGCACGGTTGCAGGAAGCACTTTCGCAGGGAACAATGCGGACGAAGACGGCGGCGCCATATACTTTACGGAGGCGAACGACATCTCGATAGTGGATTGTAACCTTGTATCCAATACCGCTGTTCGAGGCGGCGCCGTGTTCAGCATGGAGTCTCTGAACTCCGAGATTGTGGGCTGCTCAATCAAGTACAATGACGCCGCTCGCGTCGTCACCTTGTATGACTACTGGACCATCGATCCGAACGATCCGAACGTTCCGCCGATACCGGGCGGGGACCCGAACGATCCGAACACTGTTATCGTTCCCTATGTTGACAGGTCCGGGATTGGACAGGGTGGCGGTATCTACTCGTTCGCCGGTCCGACGCTGATTGCCAATTGTGATATCAGCGGCAACTGGACGAGCAGCTCCGGCGGCGGTGTCTATCTTGCCGGCGGCGAATACGAGACGGTGGAACTGTGGAACTGTGTGATTTCCAACAATGGAGCGGTGCGTGACGGTGGGGGCGTCTCGAACAACTGGCAGAATGAACTGCTGATTTCGAACTGCACGATTGCGGACAACCTGCTCAGTGGCGTCGCGGCCTACGGCGGCGGTCTGTACTGCTCGTATGACGCCAATGCGGTCGTTACGGATTCGATTATTTGGGGTAATGCGGGCAACAAAGGCTCTGAGATCGCGGTCGGCAGCGGTGACTGGGTGTATCCGCTTCCGTCGCGGGTCAAGGTGATCAACAGCGACGTTGATTTGCGGACGGCCCAGGTCGGGGATCTGATAGAGCCCGATGTGGCGCCGGTGTTGCGACCGGGCTTCGATTTGGACGCGCTGCCGGCCGGCTTCGGCTTTGGAATAGGGCAGGTCTCGATCGGATTCTCAGTGGACTACATGGGTGTGACATACAACGATCTGTACGTGAACGAGAACGGAAATGTGACTTTCGACGCGCCACTGTGGGCGTTTAGTCCGACGGGCCTGACCAGCAATATCGGCACGGCGATCATCGCTCCGTTTTTTGCGGATGTCGATACGTTCCTGAGTGCGCCGGCGACCTACGGCCAGGGTATGGTGAACGGACGGCAGGCGTTCGGTGTGAACTGGGTGAACGTCGGATACGCATGGATGAACATTGACAAGCTTAACAGCTTCCAGCTGGTGCTGATCGACCGTTCCGACATCAAGCCCGGCGATTTCGATATCGAGTTCAACTACCAGACGCTCACGTGGGAGACGGGTGATTGGGATGGGGGCTTCAACGGTTTCGGCGGTGATTCGGCACGCGCCGGCTTCTCGAACGGCACGGGCATTTTGGGGACATTCTACGAGTTCCCGGGTTCCGGCGTTTCGCGGTACTTCCTGAACAGCAGCCCCACGGGCCTGATCTACGCCAGCCGGAACAGCATTGTTCCAGGTCGGTACATCTTCACAGTCCGCGGCGGTATGCTCGATATCGCGCAGACGGGTATTCCGATCTACGTCGAGGCCGGCTGTGTGCTCGAAGGCTATGACCCGAACGATCCGAATTACCCGCTGGATCCGAACGATCCGAACGATCCGTGGGATCCGGGCACTAATAATATATGGGACGACCCGAATTTCGTGGCCGGGCCGTTAGGCGATTACTATCTCAGTCAGATCGGCGCCGGGCATCTGCAGCTGGTGGACAGCAATTGTGTCGATGCCGGAAGCAATTTGGCCGATGTGCTGGGTCTTGGTGAGGACGACGAGTACAACACGACGCGGACCGACCTGATTCCCGACAGCGGCCGGGTGGATATGGGTTACCACTATCCGCAGAGGGGGATTGAGTATGACCTGATGATTACGGTGGATGGTCCCGGTACGATTGCGGTCGATCCGAACGCACTGAATCCGGACCACCGGCTGTATGATCCGGACAACGGCGTTTACGTCTTTAGGTACAACAGGGGTACGGTCGTAAAACTGACGGCTGAACCTAACGAAGGCTATCGAGTGGCGAGCTGGACGGGAACGCTTGACGACCCATCGTGGAACCAGAACACCAACTGGGTGAGGATGGACAGCAACGAAACCGTGGTGCTTGAGTATGAGGAAGACATACTGCGCATCATCAAGGTCCCGATGGAGTATCCGACGATTCAGCAGGCTATTGACGCCGCCGGCTATGGTGGTACGGCTGTTGTTGTCGGCGAAGGCGTTCATAATGTAACGAGTCCGGCCGGTATTGATTTCCAGGGCAAGGCCATCACTCTGATGTCCACGGATCCGACCGATCCGAACGTTGTGGCGCGGACCATTGTCAACGCCGGAGGCAGCCGATACTTCTCGCGGCGAGCCTTCCACTTCCACAGCGGCGAAGGTCCGGATACGGTTCTGAACGGCATCACGATTCGCGGTGGCTATGTCGTAGGCGCTATCGGGCTGCCGGGGCGTTTCGGAGTGCTGGTGCCTCAGCCATACGAAACGACTTGGAGAGAGGAAATTACCGAGCCTTTCCCGCCACGAGCGGAAGCCGGGCGGGATGTCAATGGCGTTGCTTACGGCGGGGGCATTCTGTGCGAATACGCCAGCTCTCCCACGATTATGAACTGCGTGATTACCGGGAACACCGTTGTGGCGGCCTATGGTGGGAACGGCGCGCGGGGTACGGCCGGAGTTGTTTTCCCCGCAGGGACTGAGGTGGTGGAGCTTGACGACGGCCAGTGGGGCGGCCACGGCGGCAGCGGAACGGGCACCGGCTACGGCGCTGGCATTGCCATTCGTGGACGGAGCAGTCCGGTTATCATGAACTGCATAATAACAAACAACATCGCTCGAGGCGGCACCGGTGGTGATGGTGGAAACGGTGGTATCGCAATCAACGAGGGCTATGCAAGCAACGGCGGCGACGGGGGAGCGAGCATAGGCGACGGTCTCGGCGGCGGCATTTATGTTGAGAATGACAGCATGCCGATTATCAAGTATTGTACGTTCACCAACAACCATGCGACGACGGGTCTGCCCGGTCGTCGCGGTCTTCCGGGCTGGGGGCAGCCGCGAGAACCGACGAATCCTCCTCCTCCGCCAGTGGTCGCTGAGGGGTTTGACGGGCCTGTGTTCAGCCTCGGCGCTTTGGCCGGCGGCGCCATCTACTATAGTAATGCCGACGCGAACCTTACTGATTGCACGTTCATCGGGAACAGGGCATACATCGGGCGGCAGACTCTGCTGCGTAACGACCTGGTGGTGTTGCCTGAGTACTCGGTGTTCATCCCGAACCTGGCCGACGACAATTTCCATTATCTCGCCCGTGTATATGAGCCAAGTCCCGCGGGCACCCGAGGCGGGGCAGTGGCCTCCGGCGTGGGTAATGCGATTTTTATCGCCAACAGCGAGTTCTTTGACAGCTTCGGCGGCGCTATGAGCTTCGATCCGAATTGCACCGTGGATATTCAGGAATGTCTGTTTGAGGACAACACTGAGGCATCCGCGGGCGGCGCAATCTCAATGGCCGAAATTGGATCGCTGGTTGTCAGCGCGTGTGAGTTCATAGGCAACATAGCGAATTCCGCCGGCGGCGCCATTAGCACCGACAGTGACGTTGTTATAACAGAGTGCTTGTTTGCGGAGAACCAGGCCGGTAGTAACGGCGGCGCCGTAGATGCGTACTTCCCCTATACCGGGTCTGATCCGAACATCAGCTCGACGCTGATGGTGACTATGGAATCGAGCAGCTTCCTCGGCAACCAGGCGATTACCGGTGCGACCGGCTGGGGCGGCGCAGTCCATATGCAGGACTTCATCGGAACGGTCAACGACTGCTACTTCCTTGACAATATGGCTGCGAGCGGCGGCGGTCTCCACCTTAAACTCGGTGACGTGATAATCTCCGGCGGCCGGATAAGCGGCAACTCATCCCTCGGCGGTGATGGTTACGAGATGGGCGGCGGTTTGGTCATTGCCGATACGAAATCGACGGTTCAAAATTGTATTCTCAGCGATAATGCCGCCAGGGGCGTCAGCGGTTCCGGCGGCGCCATCAACTACTACGGCTCGTCGATGAGGAATCTGCTCAAGAACTGTCTGCTGACGGGCAACTCGGCTACGATCAGCGGCGGCGCCATATCAGCGTATTTGTACGCGGTGCCGAACATTAGAAACTGTACTTTCAGCAAGAACGATGCCGGCACGCACGGCGGCGCTATATTCTGCGACTGGAGCTGTGAGCCGGTTGTTACGGACAGCATCTTTGCCGACTGCGGCGGGCGCGCGATAGTTGAATCCGTGGGCAATCCGGCCAGTGCGACAGTGAAATACAGTGTGTTCTACAACAACGCCGATGGCGACTACGGGCTGTATGACAAGGCAACCGGGCTGACCACCACCAAGACCGCTACCGGGCTCGATGCAACGAACAAGATCGGCAATCCGCTGTTTGTGAGCGGGCCTTTGGGAGCCTTCTATCTGAATCAGAGCACGAGTCCGGCGGTGAACGGCGGCAGCGGCACCGCCGCGGGCGCCGGAATGGCTGCGTTTACGACGAACCCGACAGGTCTTGTGGACAGTGGAAAAGTTGATATTGGCTACCACTACAGTGACCGCCTGCAGGCTCCGGAGTATGACTTGACCATCAGGGTCGTCAGCGGACACGGTACGGTTGATCTGGGCGGTCCTGCGCCGTTGGCCGAGGGGCCCGGCGCCGGGACATTTACGTTCAATGGCGGGACGGATGTAACGCTTGTTGCAACGCCCGATCCGAATTATCGCGTCCTGACGTGGACTGCGGCGGACGATGAGGCCGGCTGGAATCTCAATACGGTGGGCGATCCTGAGTGGAATCGCAGCACCCTGCGTCTGACGATGAACAGCCACAGGATTATGACCGTTGAGTTTGAGCCGGTGTTCAGCCGCATCTTGAAGGTTCCCGAAGAGTATCCGACCATTGAGGATGCCGTGTTCCAGGCACGGAGCGGTGACAAGATTGTTGTGGGCCAGGGGACGCACTACATCAGCGACCCGAACGGCATTGACTTTGCAGGCAAGAGCATTACTCTGACATCGATCGACCCGGATGATCCGGGTGTCATCGCGCGTACGATTATTGACTGCCAGGGGACGAAGTACTACCCGAAGCGCGCCTTCCAGTTCCGCAGCGGCGAGGAGCCGACGGCGGTAGTGACCGGATTTACCATCATCAATGGTATTGCGACCGGTCCTGTCGGTGAAACGGGGCGCTATGCAGTCTATTATCCGATTCCATATCAAAGGATCGATCCTGACAACGCCAACTCCGAGCCGCGGGCTGAGCGCGGGAAGGACGCGATTGGCGACGGTTATGGCGGCGCCATCCTCTGCGAGAACGGCAGCTCGCCGACAATTACGTATTGCGTGATCCGCGACTGTATGGTTACCGGCGCTGTCGGCGGCATGGGAGCGGATGGCGTCCCGACGACGCCCCCACAGCCGGAGTGGTATTACATACCCGAGGACCTGACCGGAGATGAGCAGGCATCGCTATCGACCAGTGACGCCCAGTGGGGCGGCGACGGCGGCGATGGCAGCGGCATCGGGCACGGCGGCGCTATAGCGTGTCTCGACAAGAGTTCTCCGGCCATCAGTAACTGTATCTTCACGAATAATGCGGCTCGCGGAGGCTGGGGCGGCACCGGCGGAGCAGGCGGCATCAACATTGATACCGACGGGCTGGAGAGCTGGGGCGGCAACGGCGGCGACAGCTACGGTGGCGGCGTCGGCGGGGCTATCTATGCCGAAGGCGGCAGTGTGCCCGTTATCGTCGACTGCAACTTCACCGGCGATATTGCCACGACAGGGCCTATTGGGGTTGGCGGCCCCAGGGGCGACGGCGCGGCGCGCGGCGCGCCTCTCGGACCAGCAGGACCCGGGGCAGACGGCTCTGCCTATAGCTATTACTTTGGCCCGGGCTTCGGCTATGGCTTCGTAAATATAGCCGGCGGCGCGCTCTACTACGATAATAACTCGGATGCAAATGTTACTGATTGCGTGTTCGTAGAGAACGCCGCCTACGACACGATCCTGGGTGTGGACGAAGCAACATTTACTCTGGCTTATCTGCCCTTGTACACCAATGGAGCGGCGGTGTACTCTGTGGCCGATAACACTGTCGAATTGAAGAGCTGCCAATTTATACGCAGTCTGGGCAATACGGTCTATTGCGAGCCGAGGTGTATGCTGGATATCGACGGATGTTTGTTTGAGGGCAACTCCGAGGCGGTATCGGGTGGGGCCATCTTCATGGCCGAAGGCGGGTTCGCAGACGTCAACGACTGTGTTTTCGCGGGCAACTCAGCATACGGTGACGGCGGCGCGGTGTTCTGCGCGAGTGACGCCGACTTTAGGCGGTGCTCATTCTCCGGAAATGACTCCGGCGGGAACGGCGGCGCCATCGAGGCCTATTATAACACGCTTGACCCCAATACGCAGGTCATACTGAGCTTGACCTTCGAGTCGTGCGGTTTTGTCGGCAACAGGGCGATTGATGGCCTGTACGCATACGGAGGCGCCGTGCATATGCAGGACTTCCACGGCGCATTCACTGATTGTTACTTTGTGAACAATACGGCCAAGAGCGGCGGCGCCCTGTTCTTTACGGCGGGCGTCGCTTCGCTGACCGGCGGATATATAAACTCGAACACGGCCCTGGGCGCCAGCGGTTTCGATACAAGCAGCGGCTTTGTGACGGCGGCAATCGGGATAGGGCTTGTTCCGAGCTACACGGCGGGCGGCGCCAGCGGGCTGTTCGACATGATTGGGCGTTTCGGCGTGGCGCATTGGATCGACCTGAGCGCAAGCGTCAGCATGGGCGGCGGCGCCGTCTTTACGGATACCGAGGCGGTCATTAAGAACTGCGTCCTTCAGAATAACAAGGTCGAGAGCATCAACGGGACCGGCGGTGCGGTCGTCTTCTACGGCGGCAACGTGAAACACGAGATCAAGAACTGTCTGTTGACGGGCAACTCGGCCCAGGCGGCAGGCGGTGCGGTTTCCAGCCTTGTCTATGCGTTGCCCAAGATTCAGAACTGCACGTTTGCGGACAACTCGTCGGGTAACCTCGGCGGAGCGGTGTACAGCGACTGGACCTCTGAAGTTGTCATCAGCGACTCGATCTTCAAGAGCTGCAACAAGGTTGCAATAGCGGAAGAAGACCTCGGCGGCGACGTGGTGAAGCACTGCCTGTTCAACAACAACCCGGACGGTGATTACGGCATTTGGGATTCTGTTACCGGGCAGACCGCGAAATCGAGCGGACCAGCCCTTGATCCGACAAATAAGGCGGCCGACCCGCTGTTCGTGGCCGGTCCGTTGGGCGCGCACTACCTCAGTCAAACGGCCGCAGGTCAGATGCTCAACAGCCCGGCGGTGAATGCCGGCAGCGGAAACGCTGTTGCTTTGGGCCTGTTCACTCGCACGACCCGCACGGATGGTGCTTTCGATACCGGCATCGTTGATCTTGGTTATCACTTCGGCAGGCATACGACGATGCCGCAGTTTGACCTGGGCGTTACGGTGCTGGATTCGCACGGGACGGTCAATCCGAGCGCCGGGACTTACTATTCCGGGAGTCTGGTGACACTGACTGCAACTCCGCAGGCAGGTTATCGCGTCGGCCGGTGGACGGGCACGGCGGATGACTGGTCGAAGGCCAATACGAATTTCGTCGTTATGCTCCATGACCGCGATGTGACGGTCGGGTTCGAGCAGCCGAGGGTCATTGTTGTCGGCAGCGAGCCGAACTATACTTCGATCCAGAGGGGTATCGATGAGGCGGAAGACGGCGATATTGTTGTTGTGCCGACGGGGAATTGGGACCCGCCTTATGCGGGCTATCCGGCTCCCGAGATTATTATCACGATCGATAAGGGTATTACTCTTACCAGTTCGAATCCGGACGATCCGTGCTCGGTTGCGGCGACGGTCTTCGACAACGTGATTTTTGTGATATCGACTATTGATACCGAGGCGACCATTGACGGCCTGACTATCACGCACAGCCGAATGAATATCAATTTCTCTTCACCCACGATTCGCAACTGCGTGTTCAGAGAGAACAACTGGTTCGGCATGGACGGGGACCCGGTTGACGGAGGAGACGGCGAAAACGGTGTGAGCGTCAACGGCAGCGCGATGACGATGTATAACAGTTCGCCTATTGTCCAGAACTGCTTGTTCATAGACTGCTCGGTCACAGGCGGCGACGGCGCTGTGGGAGCCACCAAGCCCTGGCCGGCCGGCGACGGCGGCTGGGCAGGCTGGGCCTACGGCGGCGCGGTATATATTGGGTACGGCAGTAATCCTATATTCACTGACTGCTCATTCGTTAACTGCTTCGCCAGAGGCGGCAACGGCGGCAACGGCGGCAATGATACAGGTTCCCCGCCGATTCACGGCGGGCGCGGTGGCAGCTACACGTGGTCTCCGAGCGAGGAGACGGGTCCGGGGACATTCCCGAACTGGGACTGGTGGAACGGGTGGTCCTGGGGTCCGTACGACGTGGACGGGTACCCGGTCTATTATGGCGGCTACTACAAGGACTATTGGAAGTACAGCGGGTTCGGCGGCGCGGTCTATATCGAGAACGACAGTGATGCGCAGTTTATTGACTGCAACTTTGTGAACAACCATACGTACGGCGGCCTTTCGGGCCTGGGCGGCACCCCATGGCCGACGCCGGACGTCCGGATGACGATTGAGAACTTCGGCGGTGCGGTTTATGCGTCTGCCGGCAGTAAGCCGAAATTCGCAGGCTGCAACTTCAGGGGCAACACGGCGGACAAGACTCTCGATCCGAACGAGTACAACATTCTCAACGCTCCGGAAGACGTTTACGTCAGCTACGGCGGGACGATAGCGGTGGAAGACGGCGTGTGGATGACGCTTATTGACTGTAATATTGCCGGCGGCGATGCGAGCGTCGGCGGCGGAATTTATTCGTCCAACGCGGGCATAACCATAACCGACTGCAATATAAGCGACAGCACGGCGTACCATGGAGCGGGCCTGTATGCGACGGATGTGAACGGGACGATCACGGGCACGACGGTCGCGAGGAACCACGCATTTATCGAGCCCTTTGTTTCGCCGGGGCCCAACGCTCCCCCGGTGTACGACCCCGGCTTGATATTCGGCCAGGGCGGTGGTTACTATTCGCTCTCGTCGATGGTTGATATTGCCGACAGCATTTTTGTGGACAACGTAGCAAGCGCCTCCGGCGGCGGTATCTACTACGCCGGCAGTGATCAGGTGCTCAATGACAGCCCGCTGCTGCACAACAGTCTGCTGGTCGGGAACAGGGCGAGTCGCGACGGCGGCGGCGTCTCCGTGAACTGGTTTGCAGGGCTGATGATATCCAACTGTACTATTTCGGACAACATTGTCAGCGGCAGTATCAGTTCAAGTCCAGGGTTGGGCGGCGGTTTGTACTGCTCGTATCAGACCAGTGTCGATGTCATGAACTCGATTATCTGGGACAACTTCGCCAGTGACGGTGCTCAGGTTGCGGTTGCCGCCGGCTCGCTCTATGAGCCGAGGCAGTCGCAGCTTACGATTACCTACACGGACATCGGTCCGCATTTCGATCCGAATGCGCTGAGTCTTGAGGGCGCCGGTCGCAGCAGCGGCACGGGCGCTGCGCCGGACGGCGCCGGCGGTCCGAAGCTTGTGGACGCTCGGAGTATTTACAGCCAGTTTGACGCGGGCCAGGCGAAGGTCAAGATTATCGTGACTCTCGTTGATCCTTCCGAGACACGGGCGGCGACAAACTGGGATTTGCCCGAGTCCGTGAGCTTTTTGCGGGCCGAAATTGCCAGGCGCCGCTCCGTGGTGATGTCGTCGCTTACTCCAGCCGAGTTCGTGTCGAGACATACGTATGAGAACGTCTCGGCGTTCTCCGGCGAGGTCACACTCAGTGGTCTTAACAGGCTGCTGGTCAATCCTGCGGTGGCGCACGTCGAGCCGGTTCGTTTGGTTCAGCCCATGCTGCGGCAGGCGATCAGCCTGGCGAATGCTTCCGAGGTGCGTCGAGTCTATGACGGCACGGGCATAGCTATCGCCGTGGTTGATACGGGCGTTGATTATAGGCATCCGTTCTTAGGCGGCGGCGGCTTCCCGAACAGCAAGGTCATCGGCGGTTACGATTTCGGTGCGAATGACCGTGATCCCTTCCCTGATCCGGTGCCCGGCTTCATGGGTCTGGAGGCGCACGGGACGGCGTGTGCCGGTATTGCGGCCGGTTCCATCGGCGAATTCGGCGACTACATCGGCGGTGTTGCTCCGAACGCCAAGATATATGCCATGAAGATAACGTGGATTGGGACGCCGGGGCCCTCACCGTTCCAGGCCTTCACTGATAGCCTGATCGCTTCGTGGGATTGGTGTGTAACGCACCGGAACGATGATCCTGCCAACCCAATCAAGGTTATCACCAACAGTGTCGGAATTCCGGGTCTGCCGTTCAACGATTCGCACGTAGCCGATGCGTTCTCTCCGGCAGCTACTCATGCGGCTGATACGGCGGTTGGGCTTGGTATTACTATACTTGCGGCGGCCGGCAACGATGGATTCCCGGGGTTGGGCATATCGTGGCCTGCGGCGATATCGAAAGTGATTTCAGTTGGCGCCGTTTACGACACGACCGACCAGGTAACAGTGTACTCCAATGCTCACGAGATGTTGGATATTCTTGCTCCGGCTGATCCCGTGTACACGCTCGATATTGTGGGGCTTGGCGGTTTCACGCCGGGCGACTACTGGCCCGCTTTCAATGGAACGTCTTCGGCGTGTCCTTTTGCGGCAGGGTGCGTGGCGGATATTCAGCAGGCGGCAAAGGCCAAGCTCGGGCGGTTTCTCACTCCGGTTGAGGTCCGCAATCTGCTCGCTGCAACCGGAGACCCGGTTACCGACACGAAAGTTGACCTGACCAGGCCTCGAGTCAATCTCGGCCGGGCGCTTACAGGGTCCGCAGGGCCGCCTATCTATATCGAGAAAAGCTGTATTCTGAATGACTTTGTCGCGCCCGACTCGAACAGTTACTGGGCCTGGGACCCGAACTGGGATCCGGACAGCGGTAACATCGATGAAGACCCCTTCTTCATTGCGGGTTATTATCTTGGCCATATCGATGCCGGCCAGGTCGCGGAGAGCAACTGCGTTGACGGCGGAAACGCCCTTGCCGCCGTGATAGGGCTGGATACTTACACGACGCGCATCAACGGAGTCAACGATGTCGATGTGGTGGATATGGGTTATCACTACAGCCGAGGCGTTGATATATACGAGCTGACCGTGACTGTTGTTGAGGATATGAACGATCCGGGTATCCACGGGACGGTCGATCCGAACGCCGGACGCTTCTATGACGGTACGGTCGTGACTTTGAGGGCGTATCCGGACGAGGGCTACTTCCTGAAGGGCTGGTATGACGCCAACGATGCTCGTGTGTCCAGCGCCAGGGAGCTTGATGTTCTTATGGACTCGGATAAGGTGATCTTCGCCAAGTTCAGGAAGCCCGTTGAGATTGAGGTCTCCGGCGGCGGCGAGGCGCTCTACGACGCCGTTACCGTTGCCGAGAACGGCGACACTCTTGTTGTTGCAGCGGGCACTTACAACGGCGATTTGGACTTCCGCGGCAAAGAAATTGCCATCGTCAGCACGAATCCGGACGATCCGAACGTCGTTGCCGGAACAATAGTCGATTGCAGTAATGCGACGCGCGCCTTCACGTTTAACACCGGCGAAGGTCCCCGTGCGTTGATAGACGGACTTACAATCATCAACGGCAACATGTTTGCCGAGCCGGGCGGCGGCATATACATCGGTGAAGGAAGCAGCCCGACAATTGTGAACGTTGTCGTGAGCGACTGCAACGTGTCGTTTGCCGGCGGCGGCGGCATTTATGTCGATGCCAACAGCAGCCCGACTTTCAGGAATGTCACGGTCAGGAACTCTTCTGTTGACCTGAACGGGCACGGCGGCGGCGTGTTTATCGACGTCAACAGCGCCCCGGTCTTTGAGCGATGCACGATTGAGAACTGCTCCGCGGACGGTTTCGGCGGCGGTCTCTACAGCAGCACCGACAGCAATGTGACGTTTGCGGACTGCAACTTCACGGGCAACCACGCGAACTACAGCGGCGGCGCCATCTATACCGCATCTGACAGTGCTTCGACACTCAGCGTGTGCGTGCTTACGGGTAATACGGCCGACGTCAGCGGCGGCGCTATCTACCACAACGTCGGATGTCTGTCGAAAGTTGTGGACTGCAACTTCGCCGGCAATAGTGCAGCCGGTGTTTTGGCGATAACGTATCTGCCTGATATGGGCGACCCGAACTCGCTTATCACCGTAACCGATACGTCTTTGGGCAAGGGTGGCGGCATCCGCTGCAATGAGAATACACAGATAAGCATCGTCGGCACTTACTTTGGGTACAATGCTGCGGACTACGGCGGCGGATTGTATTTCGACGCAAACTGCGCCGGTGTCGTCGAGCAGAGCATATTGGTCCACAACGATGCCAACGAAGACGGCGGTGCCATATATATGAGCGATTCCAACGGCCTGTCCGTTGTTGACTGCAACATTGCGTTCAATACGTCGGTGCGCGGCGGCGGCTTGTTCTGCGTCAATTCTCAGGACTCGACGATTGCGAACTGCTGGATCAAGAACAACGAGGCGGAGGGGGTCATCGTTACGACCGAGTACTTCATTGCCGATGCGAACGACCCGAACGGGATGGTTCCAGCCGATACGACCGACCCGAACTTTGATCCGACCGATCCGAATCTTATTATTGTCACGACCGAGGAGCGGTCGGGTATCGGCCAGGGCGGCGGCATCTATTCGTTCGCAGGCCCGAGCACCATAGCTGACTGCGACATAAGCCGCAACGTGACCGGCGCATCCGGCGGCGGGTTGTACATTGCCGCCAGACCGACCGGAGCAAAGCGAACGACAAGCCTGTATAACTGTCTGGTGGCCGAGAATACATCGGGTAGAGACGGCGGCGGTATTTCCTGCAACTGGCTCAATGATCTGTATGTGACCAGCTGTACGATTGCCCTGAATAGTACCGGCGACGTCAACGACCCGCGTTATACCGGGTACGGCGGCGGTTTGTTCTGTTCTTATGAGGCAAGGGCGCACGTTATCGACAGTATCTTATGGGGCAACCACGGCTTTAGCGGTATGCAGATTTACGTTGGGACGGGCTTCGCGCCCGACCCGAGGCCGTCAACGGTCAACGTTGCATACAGTGACGTTATGGGCTGGCAGACGCCGGGCGACCCCGCTGCGATTGATTCAAACGCTGTGTTCGTGGATGTAGGCTGCACTCTCGGGTGGAATTCCGCTACTATCCTCGATGAGACCCCGCTGTTCGTGGGCGGCTACTACCTCAGTCACGTATCAGCCGGCCAGGCGAAGGACAGCCCTGTGATCGATGCCGGAAGCGGGTTGGCCGCAGGCCTCGGATTTGGCGCGCTGACCACGGCGTTAAACGGTGAGGCTGATTCGGGCAAAGTCGATCTGGGCTATCATTATCCGATCGTGCGGTGTCGTCTGGATGTTAGCGTGTACGGCGGTCACGGGACCTTCACCATTGAGCCGGACCTTGATCCGAGCGATCCGAACGGCGGGTGGTACAACCGCGGTACGGTGGTGATGCTGACGGCGGGGCCGGACAAAGGTTACCGCGTTTACGGATGGTTCGACGTCAACGGCGTAGCGCTGTCGGTTGATAGGACGCTTGAGGTGTTTGTGCGTTCGGATGAGACTATCTGGCTCATATTCGAGCCGGTCCAGACAATAGTGGCGTGCTGCAGCGGCGATCGTATCCAGGCGGCTATCGATTATGCAAAGAGCGGTGACACGATCGTGGTATATCCCGGCACTTACGACGGCGGTATCAACCTGCGAGGCAAAGACATCACCGTGGTCAGCAGTAATCCGGACGATGCCAATATTGTCGCCAACACTATAATCGACTGCAACAACGGCACGAGAGGCTTTATCTTCAATATGGGTGAGGACGCCAATACGGTAGTGGACGGTTTTACCATCATCAACGGCAGTATTACAGACGGCCACGGCGCCGGCATCTTTGTCGGCCCGAACAGCAGTCCTACGATTATGAATGTGGTGATCCGCGACTGCAACGCCGCGAGCACCGATCCGAACGACCCGAACAGCCAGGCCTTTGGCGGCGGCATATACGTTGCGGTGAACAGCAGTCCGACGTTCATAAACACCACGGTTATCAACTGCTCGGCCGACCAGGGCGGCGGCGCATTCTGCGACTTCAACAGTGCGCCGATATTCAAGCACTGTACGTTTATGGATAACTCAGCCGGTTCCGGCGGCGGTTTGGCTTATGATGCGAACTGCGTCTCGGCGGTGCTTGACTGTACGTTCCTCGGCAATGAGGCGGTTGACGCCCTGCTTGGCAGCGGCGGCGGGCTTCGCTGTGAGCCGAACAGCGTGATAACCATTGCGGACTGCAATTTCACAGAGAACCTCGCGCCAATGGGCGCCGGATTGTACGCCGACCCGAACACCCTGCTGACCGTGACCGACACCCTATTCGGGATGAACGCGGCGGCCAGTTACGGCGGAGCTATGTTCTGGAGCGGCAGGATGGAAATCACCGATTGTAACATCACGCGCAATACGGCCCTCTTCGGCGGCGGCCTGTTCGCTGTTTATTCTCCGGAGACGACAATAACGCGGTCTGTGGTGAAGTACAACCGGGCGGCGATACCCCTTCCGAGCGACCCGAATATCATATTTGATCCGAACGACCCGAATTCCGTGCTCGTTATCGACCCGAATATCGTCTCGGTAATCGGCGAAGGCGGCGGCATGTTCTGCTTTGCCACCCCGGCGGTGATTCGCGATACGATTATCAGGCACAATTATGCCGATACGTCCGGTGGCGGCTTGTACATCGCCGGCAACCTGAGCACCGCACAGGTTGTCAACTGTCTGATAACGAACAATGGAGCTGCCAGGGACGGTGGAGGCATATCGGCGAACTGGTATGCCAGGCCTGTGGTGTCGAACTGTACGTTTGTGACCAACGCCGCCTCCGGCATTGCCGGCGAAGAGGGCAACACGGGCCTCGGCGGCGGTCTGAACGTTTCATATCACGCCGAGTGCATCGTCACCGACAGCATCTTCTGGAACAACTATGCCCTCAAGGGCCACGAAATGGCGGTAGGCACCGGCTTCGAGCACGACCCGAGAATGGGGACGATTGTGGTGCAATACTGCGATGTCAAGAACGGCAAGCCGGATGTCAGTGTGCCTCCGGGATACGAGGAGTATCTGATATGGGGCGCCGGGAACATCGATGCTGATCCGCTCTTTGTGGACGGCACGCTCGACGGCTATTACCTCAGTCATCTTGCGACGGGGCAGCCGGCGCAGAGCCCGTGCGTTGATGTCGGCAGCGCCTTCGCGGGCGACGTTGGCCTGGTGGGATATACGACGCGTATCGACAGCGCACCGGATACGGGCCGTGTCGATATGGGCTACCACCATCGGACGCTGGAGCCGTGCCGCTTCTGCGATCTGGTTTACGACGGGCTTGTGAACTTCGCCGACTTCGCAAAGGTTGCCGACAAGTGGCTGGATGAGGGCTGTTCCGACGCCGACGGCTGGTGCGGCGGCGCGGATGTTACATTCGATATGACGGTCAACTTCAAGGACGTGGCCTTTGTGGCTGAGTGCTGGCTGGCCGAGGACCTCAGTCCTCCGCTTCCGGACCCGGCCGAATGGCTGAGCGAGCCTAATCTGGCGGGCGGTACGACCGCCAGGATGGTTGCCGTGACGGCCTTTGACGCCTGGGGTTGGCCGGTTCAGTACTTCTTTGAGTGCGTCCGCGGCAATTGCGACGACAGCGGCTGGATACCCAGCTCGACTTATGCCGACAGTGGCCTGACGCCCGGCGTCAGGTACGGCTACCGGGTGAAGGCGCGCGATACCTCGCCGCGGCTGAATGAGACCGGCTGGTCGCCGGTGGCGTATGTCGGCGACGAAGACACGATTCCGCCGGCTGCATTGATGTGGATACTCGAGCCGATTGCAATCTCGCCGAACTCGGTTGCGATGCAGGCTTATGCCGAGGACGCCAGCGGCGTGCAGTACTACTTCGAGAACACAACTATCAGCGGGCACTTCAGCGGCTGGCAGGATGAGCCCAACTGGATCGATACGTACCTTACTCCGGGCACGCAATACTGCTACCACGTCAAGGCGCGGGATAAATCGCCGCGTCAAAACGAGACCTTCTGGTCCGATATAGCCTGCGCGACTACTCCCATACCGACGGACACGACTCCGCCGACGCCTAACCCGATGCTGTGGGACGCTACCGACCCGAATCTCCTTCCGACGGATTTCTTTATCGGGCCGGACTCGACATTCAACTGGGCTGTAACTATGACGTGCGTGGTGGCCAACGACCCGAGTGGGGTGTGGTACCAGTTCCAGTGTGGGGACGGCCCGTACGAGAGCCCCTGGATAAACACCAACACCTGGACGTCTGGCATCGTGGGCCAGCGCGGGTCGCAGTTTCTTCTAAGGTGGCGGGTTAGAGCACGCGATGCTTACTGGAATACGACTGACTGGTCGGCTTGGGCAACCACTAGACCCATTCCATAGGGGGCGACTGCGCGCCGAGCCAGCAATGAATGAAAAAAGGCCCCGGATGGCGTCCGGGGCCTTCTTTTTGCGCTTGAGGAAGTGGTCGAAGCGGGCGCATTCTACCATGTTGCCAGGTTGCGCCACGCCCCGTCGGCATAGACCCTTATCTTGTTGTCATAGCTGTTGACATAAATCTGGCCTTCGACCGGACTTGCCGGATCGCGTGGGCTTCTATTTGTTCTTGAGCGCCTGGTAGCCGTAGTGGGCTATCAGGTGGTCGAGGATTACAATGGCGGTGTAGCTCTCGGCGACGGGCCATATACGGCCTGCAATAGTCGCGTCGCGCCTGGTAATGGCGGCGAGCTGCTTGTTCTCGAGGGTATATTTGTCGATAGTCCTCTGCGGCCTGTCAATCGTCGGGGTTGGCTTGACGGCGAGCCTGACGATGATTGGCTGGCCGGTGGATAGGCCGCCCGTGATGCCGCCTGCGTTGTTGGAATCGAAGACCACCTTGCCGTTCTCGGCGTGCATCCGGTCGTTGTTCTGGTAGCCGGTCATGTCCTTGACTGCCAGGCCTGCTCCTACCTCGACTGCCTTGACTGCGCCGATGCCCAACATCCTGCCGAGCTCTGCGTCGAGCTTGTAGAAAACCGGTTCGCCCAGCCCGGTCGGGACGCCGGTTGCAATCACTTCCACCACCCCGCCCGCCGAATCGCCTGTGGCCGAGATTCTGTTGCAGGCCGCGACCATTTCCTCGGCGGCGCCGATATCGGGGCAGTTGACTACTGGGTGCACGCCGTACCTGTCCCGAATCTCGTCCGACGCCGGATGCGGGGCCTTGGCGCGGATGGCGTCGATTTCCTTTTCGACCTGGGCGAGTACCCTGGCTTTTTCGAGGAACCTCATCTCCATCGTGATGCGGTTCTTGACGTAGATTTCCTGGTAGAACGGGTCCAGGTCGCGGCGCATCTTTTTGTAGCTGTCGGTGTGGCTGAGGGCCTTTTCGTGGGGGAGGTCGGGGCATCGCACGCCGGCGATCTCTTTTATGTATGCGAATACGTCAATACCGCATTTCTTGAGGATTGTCTTGGCGACGTGTCCCGCGGCGACGATGGTGGATGTATAGCGTCCGCTGAAGATTCCTGCTCCGATGGCGTCGTCGTCCGGCCCGTACTTGACGAACGAGGCGTAGGATGCGTGGCCGGGGCGGGGCGTGCGGTTGGTGTCCTGGTACTGCTTTATGTGTATGAAGTGGCGGTCGAGGTTGGGAATCAGGATTACCAGCGGCGTGCCGTTGGTATGGTTCTTGTTGCCGGCGTTTTCGATGGTGTCGGCGGCGTTTAGGCCGGAGTAGATGACGGGCAGGTCCGGCTCTTTTCGCGGGCTGGATAATTCATCGGCCCCGGGCTTTCGCAGCAGCAGGTCGCCGTAGATTCCCTGCTCGGTGAGCGGGAGGCCCGGCGGCACGCCCTGCAGGACCGACGTAAGCCCCTCTTGGTACGACCCGCCGGCAACGGTCACCTGAAAAATCCTTCCAATATGGCATCCAATCATTTCTTTGCATTCTCCTTGAATTGCTCAAACTGACCGATTCTGTTTTTCGACACAGATTAACACTGTTTTTCAAGTACTCTGGATTCCTGCTCCGCCAAAGGCGGATTTTGCGTCTCGCAGGAATGACTGGTGGATTGTAATTTTTTTTCGCGCGTTTGCAAGGGCGAAATCTGCCGCTGGGATAGAGGTTTGTATTGCGGATTGCGGGGGGTGGATGGGGTTCGCTCCGGCTGCGTCACAGGCTTTGGCGCGATAAATTGGGTTCGATTGGGTTCGTTTTGCTGGCGGGGGGAGTGGGCGGCTTGGTTGTAAGTGCTTGGGTTGTATGGGGTTAGGCTCATTTTTGCTGTTTTGGAATTGGGTTCGTTTTGCATATCTGGTGGAGCGTGAAGCGTATCTCGTACACTGTCCCGGGGGGCGGGGATTGGGTATGTTTGGGTTTGGGGCGGTTCGGGGGCGTTATGTTTGGGTCTGTTGTGACCCGCGGCAGTGCCGGGGGCTAAATGACGGTTTTCGGGTTGGAGATTTGGGTCTAGGGGTTCGAGGTTTCGGAGGAGGCGGAGCCTTTGTAGTTCGAGCATGGTTTTGAAGAGGCTGTGCTCAATTCTTCTTTCGTACATTAAGAGTCGGTCGAGGACCCTTTCGTTTGAGAAGTCTTTTAGTGCGATGCGGCCGAGAATTAGGTCAGGATTGGAGTCGGCAGGGTCGGGTTGCGGGAGGGGTAAGCCTTTTAGGCCGAAGGATTTGGCGAGTTTGGCCAGTGGGTTTGTGGCGTCTTTTTCGGTTAATACGTCTATGGTCTGGTTCTGGGTTAGGTCGGCGCGCTTGAGTCGCCATGAGAGGCTTACGATGCGGTCTGCTAACATAGACTCCATTGGGGTTTGGGCGTCGAGCTCGTTGAGTAGGGCGTCGCGGTGGTGGTCGAATTCTTCCTGAGATTCTGTTGTTATTACGTTGCGGCGGGATAGTAGGCCGTGCTTGAGGGAATTTTTCGAGGCGAGGGCCTTGCCGCGTGGGGTGAGCGGGCCGGTTGATCTTTGGGCGTTACGGCGGTTGGCGATAATTTGGGCTTGGGTAGCCATGATGGGAACCTCCTGTTTGAAAATGCAAAAATCAAAGTTCAAAGTGCAAAATTGCGGAATCCCGACGTTGTCGGGATGACTGTCCTTATCTTACCGATTCTATTTTTTTGACGGTGATTAACACAGATGAACACTGTTTTTCGAGATCCTGGATTCCCGCCTTCGCGGGAATGACAAATTGTGCTATGTTCTTATCAAAACAACACTTATATGAGTCTTCATCCTAAAAGCGGTTAGTTTAAGAACATTCATTATTGAGTATTCACTATTTACCACTGAGCAGCAGCTATTTGTTAGATGTATATTATACAGAATACGATGTTAGATGTCAAGTGAAATTTAACCACGGATTTCGCAGATTTTCGCAGATTTTTTTGCCACCAAGACACCAAGGCACAAACAAATCAGACACGGATTCACACTGTCATTACTTCTTATCTTTGGCACAGAGGGCACAGAGGAATAAGGGGGTATTGGGGTGCCAGGAGATCAGGAGGCGGGAGGCGGATGGGGGACGTAAGTGAGCTAAAATGAACTAAAGTGGCTAAAGTGAGCTAAAGTTGGGGGCAGGATGGAGATGGAGACTGTAGAATACGGATTCGGGGGGGCTGACGGGGTAAAAATGTTGACGTTTTGTTTTTGATGGGGTATCTTGGTGGTTAAGTGGGTTCTGGTAATCGGAAATGAGACTTTTTAAGGAAAACGGGCGGGTAGTTAATCAAAAAAGACTCAACGAATTGCGGGGTTTTCAACAGGCGCACAGCCACCGGTTTCTGTGGCTCTTAATAGGTGGCGCTGCCCCTAGTACCTCATAACATTTGAATTTGTGGCCTGTCATTCCCGCGAAAGCGGGAATCCAGATTCTAAAGAAATGGATTCCGCATCAAGTGCGGAATGACAACTCATAGATTCAATTGTTACGGAGTACTAGTCTCTCCGACCTTACTTCAGCCCGCTTTGCACTAGGTTTGCGCCCAGCGCGATTGATGCGCCTGCAACCATATCCCCCAAATTCTCGTGGGCTACGATGTCCACTATTATCATTGAAAGCCCTCCGAGCGTTTGAACCAAGACACCTCTCAATGACTCCACACTCATATCTTGGGAAATACCTTCAATCCTCTCACGCAGATAGCATTTGAGCTGCTCTATGGCGACTTCAAGCCCGACGGCATCGACAGGATCTCGTACAAACGCGTCGATCTTCTTTTCAATCTTTCTCATTAGCCCATCAACAATTCCTTCCTCCATCCCGCTTTTCTTAAGGAGTTCAGCCTCTACTTCCAGAAATTTCTTGAAACTATCGGAATCGTTTCTTATGAACTCCACGGCCCCCTTCCCTCTTGTTGAATGACCTGCCTCAATACTCGCTCTCTCAGATATCGCTTTGTAATGACCTATGATCGCCTGCGTCGGGAGTTTTTCAAAAAAACGATGAGACAGAACCAGCGCCTCCTGGTATATGCCACATTTATCTGCTTCTTTTGATGCCGCCTCTCCACGGGCCAACAGGCGGTTAACTTCATTCGTCACATGTGCGATCTCCTTGGAGATGCCGTCCAACATCGCTAGCTCCCCGGACTTCTCTTCGTCTTCCCTTCGTTTCCGCTTTGCCGCCTCCCTGCGTAGCTCCTCTAACGCCTCGCGTTCCGCCTCCTTTCTTGCTCTCTCTTGTTTCTCTCGCTCGCGCTCGCGCTCGTGCTCGTCTTCAAAACGACCCTTAAACATCATCTTATTTCCCATATGCACTTTCTCCTAAGGTCCCTTGTCCTGCCACTCGCACACTGTCCCCATTGAATGCTTACATTCACAACCCTCGACTGGAGACTTCCAAACAGAAAACTTGTCACACTCCCCCCTTCTTCTGTCGTCTCCTGCCAATCAATAATACACGGCGTTGTTTATACTTCTTGCATCTAGCTCTTACACGCCACTGAAAAGACCGCTAGGCGAGTCTTCTACTTCCACCGGACGTACTTCGTCCACAATTATGTTTGGCTTCACCTCCGTAGGCTCACCAAATTTGTCTCTTCGACTTATTGAACCCCGAATCTTGCATTTGACGAAAATCCCAGGCTTAAAGCGCACCACACTTCCCGTTCGCGGGTGACAATTCAGAATATGTTCTCGATACAACACGCCCAGCGTGTTCGTATTCTCGTTCCCCCTTGTCACAACACCTTCGACCTCAATCGCCTGCCCATCCTTCAATTCTGGAAAAAGGACTTGACTCTCATCAATTTCTTCCTCGGCGAATATTGACTTTTCTTTCTTGCCAAGTGTGACATCATGCCACCTTCCACGCAGGAAGACGGCGATCCGCAGTCTCCTCTCCGCTTCTATTAACTGGCACATCTTTGAAAACAGCTTAGGTGGACAACCAACATACGCATCACAGAATTTGTCTGGAACAAAAAGGTAGTCCCCTCTTTTATTTGGCACTCCAACCTCCGCGTTCTTCTTACGCCATTTCAAATTTACAAAACTCTTGACATTCATGTCTTCCAGATGCTTGGCAAGTCTCAGAACCCATTCAATTCCGCGCAACGCCTTTCGGAAGACGTCCCCAATTCCTTTTCCCTCAAAGTCTGTCTTCGCAAGTTCCCGTGCAGCTGTCCCGATGTAAGCCGTTATCCCAACTCCGATCCCCGTTAAAATCCAGTCGCCAATTGTATCCGGTATCAGCGCTTGCCATGACCCTTTCTTAATTCTCACCGGTATTTCGTAATCGAGTTCTTTTAGGCGAGCATCCTCCCTCCCAACAAAAAACCGAAGGGCCTCGTCAAACCCCAGAAGTGCCTGCGCTGCTTTGCGCGCGTCCAGAAACCCTTCCTTCACCGCCTCCCCAGAGTATTCTAGGTATCCTATGTATTGGGCGCTATTAACACTCATGACCACAACCTCACGAGACAACTTCGCACGGCCACCTACCTATTCCCCCCGTTTTGACGTGGTGCTTGCTCATAGTTGCCGCTTCTCTGTATTCTGCTCGCCAAGATACCCCGGTCTCTCCCCAAAATCAACAAGAAAAATCCCAAAAAAACTCCCCTTTGCTCCAAAGCTCCGTACGCTGCAAGTCCGCCGAAGGTCCGCTTCACGCTTCACATTTCACGAGAAAATTCACTTGACACCCAAGAGTCTTTGATGTATAATATACATCTAACAAAATAGGAGGTGATCAATGTCTAAGCGAAGTCGCAGTAAAGCGAACATCCCGATTCATCGGCAATCCCTCTTCCGGATTCTGTCTCCTGTCCTCTGCCTCACCCGCCTATCCTGCCCATCTTGCCACGCATTCATGAGTCAATTATGCAAAACAAACCCAATTTCCTCAAGGCCAAAAACAATGCAACACCTTTTGCTGCAAAAAGTTATGAAAACAAACCGCCCCGGCCCAACTCGAGAAAACAAACCCAATCAAACCCAATTTGAAAGGTTCCCGCTGGACCGGCTAATCGGTCGTTTTCATATCGGCGCCGAGGCTTTTCATCAGTTTGGCGTAGTCGGGGAAGGTCACGCTCATTGCCTCTGCGGTATCTATAGTGCATTGGCCTTCGAGGGCGAGTCCCGCGATGGCCAGGGCCATTACGATTCGATGGTCGGCCCAGCCGTGCAGATTCGCGGGTTTGGGCGCGCTTTGGCGTATAATAAGCCCGTCGGGCAATTCTTCGACATCGACGGCCATTTTCCTCAGCTCCGCGGCCATACAACTGATTCGGTCGGTTTCCTTGAAGCGGGCCTGCGGAACGTTGAGCAGCTTGGTTGTACCCTCGGCGAAGGCGGCGGTGACGGCCATAGCGGGCAGGGCGTCGGGCGTCCTGTTCAAATCTATTTCGACTCCTTTGAGCGGGGCGGCCCTGACCACCACCGAACCTGCGGCAACGGAGATATCGGCGCCCATTGCCCTGAGGTAATCGACGACGGCCTTGTCGGGCTGGCTGTCTGCGAAGTCCAGGCCGGAAATGGTTACCTCGTCGGCCAGCAGGGCCGCTGCGCAGAGGAAGAACGTGGCGCTGGAGAAATCAGCGGGTATCGCGGCGTCGAAGGGTTTGTAGCTCTGGCTGCCCTTGATTTTGAATCTGCGCATCTGCTGATTTTCGTATTGTATCTGCTGCTTGTCGAGCCAGTCGAGCGTCATCCGGACGTAGTCAGGCTCATTGAGCAGCGTGACTTCTATCTCGCTGTCTCGGCGCGCCAGAGGCGTGCACAGCAGCAGGCTGGAGAGATACTGGCTGGTTTTGCAGGCGATGGACGTCCTGCCGCCCGTCAGTGTGCCGGTTATCTGTACGGGGGCGCAGCCGTTGTTTCTAAGGCTTGTGCATTTTGCCCCCAGGTCGTTCAGCGCGTCGATGAGCGGGCCGATGGGGCGGGCCTGGATTTGCTCGTCGCCGGTGAAGGTTGTGGTTTGGCCGGGCCGGGCAAGAGCGGCTGAGCCCATCGCGATGCGAAGAGTTGTTCCGGAATTGCCGACGTCGATGATTTCAGGGGGGGCGGTGATTTTCCCGCCGGTGCCGGCTACCTTCCAGAGCTTGGGGTCGGACGTATCAATATCAGCGCCTAAAGCCCGGTAGCAGTCAACGGCTGCGTTTGTGTCGCCGGAGAGCAGGGGGGCGCGCACCATACTCCGGCCGGGCGCCAAAGAGGCGATTGCGACGGCGCGGATCGTATGCGACTTCGAGGCTGGAATCGCCACCGTGCCTTTGAGCCGAGATTTTGCGGCAATCAGTTTCATAATGTCGTATTTCGTATATCGTATGTCGCATAGAGCTTTTACCAGAAACAGGCGTCGATTGGAAGGGGATTCTTGCCACTAAGGCATGAAGACACGAAGGGTGGAAGGGCATAAGGGCACAAGGGCACAAGGCCACAAGAGCATAGGGGCATAAGAGTAGGGGAGGGAAGACAGGAGAATGCTGCCGCGGCACTACTCGCGGGTGCTGCAGGCGGGGTCGTGGGGATTTGCGCAGGTGAGCCATTCGCCGGCCAAAGCGGCTACGTCGAGGAAGTTGGGGTCGTGGGCTGCGGCCAGAATGCCGAAGTCGAGGAAGTCGAGGTAGCAGTCGTTGTTCATATCGGCGGTGAAGCCCTGCGGGCAGGAGTATATTGTGAACGTCCGGTCGCTTGTGTCGGCGAGGGCTGTGTTGGCCGAATCGCTGATGCGGATGAGGCACTGATTCGAGTCGGCGGGCGCGACGCTCCAGTCATAAGAGCCGGTATTCGTGCAGGCGCCAATCTCCAGGTAGGTTCGCCCGTTGTCGAGGGAGTAGTCGATTTTCACGGAGTCTATCTCGGCGTCTTCGAGGGTCTTCCACGTAATCGTATATGTGCTTTCGGCTGCGAGCGTCTCACCGCCGTTGGGTGATAGCACAATCGGCTTTGGGATGGCGGTGTAGGTCCAGGTGTCGTTGGACTCGTAGATGCCCGTAATGCCCAGGTTGGTGCTGTGGCGCTGCATCCAGGTCAATGTGACATCGAGGTCATTGACTTCGACGAGGAGATAGCCGTTGCGTCCGGCGTGATAGACGGACTCGACGGTGTACCGGCTGTTGTCGCCGGGATACTTCTTGTTCCATGTGTAGAGCGGGCCGGCGGTTCCTGCTATGTACTGGTCGATGTCGTTATTTGGGGAGCCGTCGCCGTCATCGACGCGCGCGTGGTTGTAGAAATGGTCATGGCCGCACAAGTATATTCGTCCTGCGTTGTTGCTGACAGCCGCCCAGAATGCGTCCCGCTTGTCGGGGTAGTCATCGAGGCCGGCCCTGTCTTTGGCCTTGAAGGCGGGCTCGTGTCCGGTGACGAATATATGTGCTTTGGCGTTCGCGGCCAGTTGAGCGTCAAGCCAGGGCTGGTTGAGTTTGTGGTCGAGGTGGTGGCCGATGCCGGCGTACTGGTCGAGCATTACGATAAAGGCATTTTTGTGCGTGAGCGCATAAGTCATATATTTCTCGCCGGCAGGGCCGTTGCCCGGGAGCTTGAGGTTCGGGTCGGAGTCACTGCCGAAGACCTTGATCCAGCGCAGCGCATAGTTGTCGTCCGCAGAGGGGATTGCATACCAGGCATCGGCAATCTCGTGATTACCTCGACCGACATAGACGGCGATGCCGGCGTCGTACACGGGCTTCATTATCCTGATCCACGCCCGCAGATCAGACTCAAATACGCTGGGCGAAGAGACGGACATTCCGGAGACAAGGTCGCCGGGGAACAAGACGAAATCGAGACGCTGGCTCACAAACTCTTCGGCAAGCTCGGTGAGGATGACCTCGTTGACTCCGTTGGTGTCGCCCCGGCTATCGCTGGTCATGGCAAATTTCCACGGCTGCGCTGCGGACGCGGCGGCAAACATCGCTGTAAGCAGGGCTATCGCAACAAAATGTGCCGTTATGTTTTTGATTTCTTGCGCCTTTGCCGAACCTGTTGCCTGTCGGCACAGTTCGATTCTATCTCACTCAAACTGACCGGTTTTTAAGAAAACGGCACGATAAATCCTTATGCGACAGCAATATAGCACAGTGTGTCATTCCCGCGAAACTTGTCCTCGACTCCGATCTGGGAGCGGGAATCCACTCACCCGCCACACTACTGGATACCTGCTTTCGCAGGTATGACAAGGTTCGCAGGTATGACAAGGCGAATCAGTCAGTTTGAGAATCCTGAACGATTCAGAGCATAAGCAGCGGACACACCCGGTGATGAGCTTTGAACTGTCCGCTTGCGAGCGATGTTAGAACAAAGCTCCGAACGGCCGATGCCGCTACTCGGCCCCGCTTCGCCTTGGGACATACCAGTCGGCTTTTTGGCCCGTGCGCTCGAAAATAATCTCAACATCGTTGGCGTCGATTGCGCCGTTTGCGTTTATGTCTCCAATCAAGTATTCTCCGGCTGCTTCGCGGCTGCGAATCCAATTCTCCACGAGGATGGCGAAATCCGTCGTATCGACGATGCCGTCGGCGTTTAAGTCGTATGAGAGGAAACTGTCGGTGGGGGGGCTGTCCGCGGCGGTCCACGCCAGGCCGTACTGCTGGGGCGCTTCGGTCGCGCTGGAATCGAGGTCGTTAATTGACAGAACGATCTCGTAGGTGGTGTAGTTGGCGTCGGTGC
>CAYGZM010000039.1:0-28604 GCA_964354365.1 uncultured Pirellulales bacterium | reverse complement strand
TCTGCTGCGCCACGGCATCCGTGAGCGACGGGCCGCACCAGTAGGTGACGATGGGTGTGCCCGCCTGCCAGAAGGCGGCGGCTTTGGGGTCGGCATCCGCCGCACGCATCCACGCAGTGTGCGCGAGCAGGGAGAGGCAAAGAATGTGCAGGAGTTTTGTTATGGTTGAGTGGTGGATTATCCGGGATTTCCCATTTGTCTTCATAAACGGTGCTCCTGCACGCTACAACGCGTTATTTTACCTGAATGATCTGCTCCATTTCAATGTCCTTGGCGCTTCACTTGGCCACTCTTTCTGTCAAAATCCGCAAATCCGCCCTATTTGTCTCGCTCAAATACTTATCGAACGCATCCCCTGCCGTACTATCCTCTCAGTGAAACTTACATCTTCCCTGCCAATCCCTGTAAATTTGTGCCCGCCAAAGCGGGTATCTGTGTCTGTCCATTTCTCACCGGGGCCAAACTACCCGGATCCCGTTCTCCCCCAAGAAGAATCTTCGTCTTTCGTCGCTCGTCCCTCGTCCCGTTCTCCCATCGAGATACGCTTCACGCTTCACGAAATACGCGCCCCGCTCCACTAACCATTTATCCGCCTGTGGCGGACTCACCAATTAACCAATCACCAACCCGCTGTGCGGTCTTGTGGGGTCAATAAACCCCTCTAATTTCCTCGCCCGCACCGGATGTTGCAGTTTGCGTATCGCTTTGGCCTCGACCTGCCGGACCCGCTCACGCGTGACCTTGAAGATCCGCCCGACCTCTTCTAAGGTATAGGTATATCCATCCCCGATCCCGTACCGCAGCTTGATGATCTCGCGCTCGCGATACGAAAGCGTCTTCAAAACCACATCGATCCGTTCCTTGAGCATCTCCTGCGTCGCCGACGCCACCGGCGAATCCGCACCATCGTCCTCGATAAAATCGCCGAAGTAGCTGTCCTCGCTCTCGCCTATCGGCCGATCCAGACTAATAGGGTGCTTCGATATCTTCATCACCCTGCGCGTCTCCTCCACGCTCATATTTGCCTCTTTGGCGATCTCTTCCACCGTTGCCTCTCTGCCCAATTGCTGATGCAGCACCTTGCCCGCCGTCCTCAGCCGGCTCATCGTCTCTATCATGTGCACCGGGATACGGATCGTCCGCGCGTGGTCCGCTATCGCCCGCGTTATCGCCTGCCGAATCCACCACGTCGCGTACGTGCTGAACTTATATCCCCGCCGGTACTCATATTTATCAACCGCCCTCATCAGTCCCGTATTACCCTCCTGGATCAGGTCCAGGAAGCTCAGCCCCCTGTTGCGGTACTTCTTCGCGATCGAGACCACCAATCGAAGGTTCGCGCTGGACAGCATCCGCTTGGCGTTCTCATATTGGCCGAACACCCTCTCCGTCGCACGCAGCCTTTTCTCCAATTGCTTTGGCGTCTCCATTACAAGGTCTTGCAGACCCGCCAATTCCTGCCTCATTGCATCGATATCTTCCGCCGTCACATCGCCGTTCGGCCCCGCCGAAATAGCCGCCTCCAGATGGTGCATCTTCTGGCACACCCCGTGCAGCTTGCTTTTCATCGGCGCAATTCGACTCGTCCGCAGGCTCAGCTCTTCCAGCAGCGTTGCGACCTTTCGTTTATTTCTGTGTATGCGCTTGAGCAGATCCTTCGAATCACTTGTCTCTTGACTATTGAGGATCTTCCTAAACAGATTCTGGTTGATTGTCAGCAGCGCATCCACCGTCTTGAGGTTCACCGGCATCCTCTTTTTGATAACCGTCTTCGTCGTGTCCGCAGCCGTCCCCGTCTTTAGCGTCCGGTCGAACGACATCGCACCGCTATAGACCTGCTGCAGCAACTCAACCGAGTTCCTGGCGCAGTAGTCGCACTGAAGCATCTTCCGCCTGAACCCCATCCGCGTTATCTCTATCTTCCGCGCCAGCGCAACCTCCGACTTCCGCGTCAGCAGCGGTATCTGGCCCATCTGTGTCAAATACATGCGAATAGGGTCGTCGATTCTGCGGGGGGCCTCGGCCCCGACGAGCTCTCTTTCGAGCAGCTCGTCGTCGTCGTCTTTGAGTCGCGGTTCGGGGCCGGGTTCGTCGATTTCAGGATGAGAGTCGTCTTCGGGCGCTTCGAATTCGTCATCTTCAGAGGTTTTGTCGAGCTGGTGCGATTGTACGTCGGCTTCATCATAAAGGGTGATGCCCATTTCGTCGAAGGTTGCCAGGAGCCGGTCGAGGCGGCCGGGACTGATGGCCTCCTCGGGTAGATTGTCGTTGATTTCCTCATAAGTGAGGAATTTCTTCTTCCTGCCCTTTGCGATGAGGATTTTTATCTGCTCTTCGGCATCGAGAGGCTGTTCGGTAGTTTGGGGGAGTGATTCAAGGGCGCCTTTGTCAAGGACTTCCGGCTCGCCTGGCTCTGCTTTTTTTCTTGTCACAACCAATATCCTCAGTTATAAACTATAACACAATGAATCTTTGACTTAGAAGCTCTGATGCTCTGTTGAAAACGTTGTAAACTGTCATTTCGAGCAAGCCAAAGGCGAGCCGAGACAGGGTTCAACAATAACTGTCAGCCTATTATTCCTACGTTTGTTCGGCCCCGAAGGGTCGGTATTCCCGACAGATATGCCGGCGGGCCGGGACTCGCCATGCTCCGATTTCGCTGCGCTTCGATATCGTGCGTTCCAGCTTTCTGCGCCGCGGGGCGCTTGGCGGTGATGCTCATACCCCTGAGCTACTAATTGATAAAGGGGGACAGCGCATCCACGAATTCACCAATTCCACTACATAGATATAGGCAGTTGAGGCGAAAAAGTCAAACCGGGGGGTGCGAACCGCGTTTTTAGTGCTGCTAAAGGGCATTTTACCGCGAGTGGACACGTGGTTTTTAGGACTTGGGGGGGGATTGCTGAGTCCGCCACAGGCGGATAAATGGTGAGTGGGGCGGAACGAGCAAAGGGAGAGAAACTCGAAACAATATCAAAGACCGAATCCTCAAATGGCCAAAACGAAGGGGAATGTGGGATCCTTCGGCTTGCCCGCCGCGGCGGGCAAGCTCAGGACAGCGTTCTTGATGCGGAATCACCTTGACTGTCGGAGGGGGATGTGGTAGGGTAAATTTTTACGTGTTGGTGTGCTGTCAGGGATGCTTTTTAGGAAATAGCGAAATGGCGGAGAAATTGAAATCCAACAGGACCAGTTAGGGGGCAAAATGGCAAAGCGATCATCACTACCCGCGGGCAGGGCAAGAAAGCCAGAGACGTTCACTTGCCTCGATATCGCTTTTAAGAACAATGACCAGTTAAAAACAAATACATCCCTACAAATGGGGCCAGCGAAGATAGAGTCTAAGGGGATATGGTCAGGATTTATTGTGCAAACTCAGCTCTTCTGGCCGATAATCTCTTTGGGGAAACGAGAACTGATGATTCAAAGGGTCTAAATTCGAGATGTTACAAGTAAAACAACAAATACTGGCTGGCTTCAAAAGCTGTGGATATAAAAGCAATCTTCTTAAAGAAAGCTATCAGTATTTTGACGGTAAAGAAAGCAAAACTGCGGAAATAGTCGGCTTTAGTCAGCCAACATATAATTCCTCCACTGCGTGCATCGCTGCAATTGATAAAACTAAATTGAATGGAAACAGGATATCATCCTATCAATTGCTTGGATGTCCGGTGCTGTTAGTTTGTGATGATAGCAACTTACAATTCTGGAAAAACTCTGGTACTGATGTAATACTTCACGAAGAAGTCGACACGCAACAATTGGCAGGATTTTTTAAAAAATATGAGAAGCATTTTTCACCACAAAGCATCTACAGAGCCAAAACAATCGGGCGTGTGAAGAAAGAGTATCAACTTAGTTTTGTCGATCTCGGCTTAATGTCAATTGTCGAAGAACAAGAAGGAAAATATTTATCTGGTCTAACTGAAAAAATTATCAGATCGCTGCGAGCAGATTGTGAGACAGTTAAAGAAGATAGCAAGTTTGAGAAATGGCTTTTTCAGGCAGGCTTTTGGCTGATCGGCGCAAAGATATTGAAGGACAAAGCCGTCGAAGGATTCAAAACACTGAAAATATCATCAGCAGCGGATTTGGTTAATAAAGTACAGGGACATTACAATGCAGAACCAAAACTTGATATATCAAATCCTGTGCAAAGTAGAGCGATTGAAAAAGCTGCAAAAGATATTGTTGAACCGGTAGCAAGTTTTGCCCATCTTACGACCGAGTCACTGGCTTATGTTTACGAAAATACCCTTACAAGCAAAGACACAAGAAAGGTTTTGGGGACTCATGCAACGCCATCTTGGTTAGTAAATTACATAGTATGGGAAATGATAGATTGGATCGAGGATATTCCGCAGGAAGATAGAATTATCCTTGAGCCAGCTTGTGGACATGCGCCATTTTTGACGACAGGAGCAAAATTGTTGGCCGACCCTCTTCTTTATAAAGGTGATGAAAAACGCAGGCATGATTATCTCAAGCGGCATCTTATAGGGATAGACATGGACACCTTTGCCGAAGAAATTGCTCGACTGGCACTTACTTTGGCTGATATTCCAAACCGCAACGGGTGGAATATCCGGCACTCAGATATTTATGAAGACGATATTTTAAAAAAAGAAGCTCAAAAAGCCACAATACTCTTTTGCAATCCGCCCTTTGAAAACTTTTCTCCGGAAGAAAAGCAAATATATGGCAGTGCGATTACAACCGGCAATAAGGCAGCAGAAGTTCTTGCAAAAACATTACCAAGTCTGCCACCTAATTCTGTGTTCGGAATTGTTTTGCCACAGGGCTTTCTACACAAAAGAAACCTTGCTGATTTGAGAAGGTATATATTGGACAATTTTGAATTAAGAACTATCTGCAATCTACCTGACAATGTGTTTGCCAAAGGTGGCCATCCCTCGACAATGTTGTTGGGGCGAAAAAGTAAACGCGATATCAAAACAGCCTATCTGAGAATACCTAAAAATAGCATTGATAATTTCAAGAATACATATCAGGCCGATGCAGAATTGGTCGGCCGAGATACATTTTATGAAGCAAAAGATTACAGTTTTAGGATTCCGGAATTAAAAGAAGTCTGGGATTATTGCAGGCACCTCCCTAAGCTCAAAAAATATGTAGAAATTGGCAGAGGGATTGAATACAAGAGCGGACTGCATATTGATGATATAATGAGACATACACAATTTCCAGGTTCTAAAAAGGGGTTTTATTCTTATGAAGAAAACACATTAATAGAACAACTCCCAAAATTAGTATGGCTAAATGTATCTGAAAAGGTAGTCAATACTTACGCCAAAGGGATGATATGTCAACCCTTTATATTATTAAACCGAATTAGAAGCAGTAGAACTCCTTGGAGACTAAGAGCTTGGATAGACTTTGAGGGCCATCCGTGCGGGAAGGCCTTTCTGACGGTTGTTTCAAATAAAGACATTTCCTTATATTCTATTTGGGCTCTCTTAAATTCACCTTTTACAAATGCTTACGCGTATGACCATTGTATGGCTCAAGATAACAATGAAGGCATATTAAAGAACATGCCAGTGAATCTTGAAGGCAAGGACTTGTCAAAGATAGGTTCTTTGGCACAAGAATATTTCACACTTGATAGTAGCGAACATGTATTACGCGATACAAACTCCCTTAATGAAAAGAAAAGGCAATATCTCGTAGCTATTGATGCTGAAATACTGCGATTGTACAATTTGCCCCCTCGCCTCGAAAAGGAGTTGCTCGACTTTTTTGAAGGCGTTCCGCGAAAAGGCGTGGACTTCGAGTTTGATAGATATTATGAGGAAGGTTTTGAATCTTATATCCCGTTGCATATGTATATTTCTACAGAATTTCAGAACTCATCCGTTGAGCACGTTAAAAAGTGGATTGAAAGCAATCGTACACCTGAAGTGATTGAGGCCTTTAAGACCGCTGCTAAAATTAAGAAGTAAAATATGGCAGGTTATTTATTTGATACTAATATATGGTCATATGCCTTTGAGCAATCAGTATTTGTAACTGATAGAATCGAAAATCTTGAAAAATCGCAGATATATCTTTCAGCAGTTGTGTGGGGTGAGGTGGTTTTTGGCGCTAAATCTAATCCCAAATTCAATTTCGATGAATACAGAGAATTTATTTACAAAGACAAACCTTTAATTTTGCCTATAGATGAACATGTCGCAGAAGTGTTCGGGTCGTTGAAAGCACAAATATTTGAGAATAAATCTGTTAGATCTATGAGATCAAACTCAGGGAGAGCTAGCTTATTTAAAAATCCGATACCAGCGAAAGATATGGGAGTCCATGAGAATGATTTGTGGTTAGTAGCCCAAGCTCTCGCATATAATCTTGTATTAATTACAAGTGATCGTATGCATACTATTTTGGAGTTAGCTCCTAAAGAACTTAAACACAAAATATGGCAATAAATTCCGTATGCCCCTTCATTTTTTGCCCCGAAAGATTCTATGGCGGAAAAAATAGAGTTTAACGTGATATGAAAAAGGGTCGGAGGAGCCGGACAGGTTGGACTAATTGGACGCGGCACCGGAATGACAACCATCGATAGAGCGCTCCTCATTCGCCCGGCAGGGGCCAATTCTGAGAAGGGGTGCGGGCGGCCTTCATAATCTGAGCAATCTTCGCAACTACATCGGGGTACTTATCGGCGAGGTCTTTAGTCTCGCCGATATCGGTTTTAAGATTATAAAGCTCAATCGGCCCATTCGGGTCTTTTGCGACGTTGAGGCGAACGCCCTTCCAGTCTCCCCATCGGACGGCCTGCTTCTTGCCCTGCTCGTGGAACTCCCAATACAGATAGTCGTGCTTCTTTTGCTTTCGCGGCTGGCCGAGCAGGGTCGGAAGGATCGATATGCCATCGATTCCGTCCGGGGCATCGATGCCGGCGAGGTCGCAGGCGGTCGGCAGGAAATCCCAGAAGGCCGAGACGTGGTCGCTTGTCGAGCCGGGCTCTATCCTGCCAGGCCAGCGAGCAATCGTCGGGACCCGGATACCGCCTTCATACATGGCACGTTTGTAGTCCCGCAGCGGGCCGGAGCTGCTGAAGAAGGCCGGGTCGCCGCCGCCTTCCTTGTGGGGGCCGTTGTCGCTGGAGAACATCACAAACGTATTTTCATCGATGGCGAGGGCTTTGAGCTTAGCCATTAGTTTGCCGATGTCACTATCCATCCGCGTTATCATAGCGGCGTGGCCTTTCTGCGGTTCGGGCCAATCCTTGTCGGCGTAGGGGCCGAAGTCGGGGACTTCCATGCCCTTGCTGCCGGCCTCGTTGTTGGCGTGCGGGATTGTGAAGGTCAGATACAGGAAAAACCGGTTGTCCTTGTTGCGCTCGACAAAATCGAGGGCGTCGGCGGCGAAGAGGTCGTGAGAGTAAGTCACCTTCTTGATCGAGACGCCCCAGCCGCCCTCGTCGGGCTTGGTAAGCTGGTTGCCCTTGAGCGGGACCTTCTGCTCATTTCTCCAGAGGAATTCGGGATAGTAGTTGTGGGCATGCCTTTGATTGAGATAGCCGAACCAGTAATCGAAGCCCTGCTTGTTGGGGATGCCGGTGCTTTCGGCCTCGCCGAGTCCCCATTTGCCGATGATACCGGTGGTGTAGCCGGCCTTTTTGAGCAATTCGGGCACGGTGAGGTCTTCGGGGCGAAGCGGCACGTTGGCATTGCCGCGAATCAGTGCATGGCCGGTATGCAGCCCGGTCATCAGGCAGCAGCGCGAGGGCGCGCAGACGGTGCTGCCGGCGTAATGGTCGGTGAGCCGCATGCCTTCTGATGCAAGCTTATCGATATTGGGCGTTTGAATGATCTGCTGGCCGAAGCAGCCGAGGTCACCGTAGCCAAGATCGTCGGCGAGGATAAAGATGATATTGGGCTTTCTCGCCTTGCCGCCCCTTGCCGGCCCGACGCTCGCACAGCCGGGCAGTACCGCCGCCGCCCCCATCGAGGCCGTCACAATACTCGCACTTCTGAGGAACTCTCTTCTTGTCTGGTTACTCATATCTGCTCCTTGGGACTTTCGAATCTTGCGTTTTGAATTCTATGGCCAGTATATTTGGCGGGGGCGGGAGAGTCAAGGACCGCCAGAATGGCTGGACCGGATCAGACGTCGCCGTCGCCACGCGACACGTACCGGCGCCGGCTAAACGATGAATTGATAGAGAAGGAATATTGAATATCGAACAAGGAATTTTGAATGATGAATCTTAGCCTCGGTGTTCGGTGGACAAGTTACACTTTGGACGATTTGAGATTGCCGCGTCGGCCTTCGGCCTCCTCGCAATGACTACCGGTCGAATCACAAGTAACGGGTCGAGGCACGGCGCAGGATGCTATTTGCTATGTTGGGCCCAGATGGCTTTTATTGTCTCCTCCTGGCCGAAGGCGGTGGGGACTTTTTCGCTCGGCGTATTGGCCCAGTACCAGTTTTTGCCGTTGACGGGGTCGGCCAATGTTCTGCTGCCCGGCATTTGGAGGTAGCCATTTTTATCGTTTGTGCGAATCCAGTCCCAGGCGTATTTGAGCCAGTAGTCCCGGTATTCCGCCGGTTGATGTGCAAACCAGCAAATCTCATCATAACCCCAAATCCAGTGCGCCCCGATATTCTGTCCGGGCTTGCCGCTCGAGCCGAAGTTGTCCAGCTCCACAATGTAGGGCAGGCTCTCGCAGGACCAGCCGCTCGGCGTGACGCCGCCTTTGCTGCGGGTGAAGATGCTGTCGAGATAGCCGACCTTCAATACGCCCTTCTGCGGGTCGGCGACTACTTCATCGATGCGCAGGGGGAAGGAGTGAAAATCGAACATCAGCTTTCCGTCGTGGACAATGCCTCCGCTGGGGACGTGGGCGTCGCAGAGCAGGAAATGGCGCCTGGCGTTTTCGGCGGCGTAGCGCCGGACCCTGGCCATCATGTCGCGCCAGCCGATATGTTCGGGGTCGCGGTCGTCCATAATCTCAACCTGGCCGAAGTGAATCGCCTCGACGCCGATATCGATATACCGCGCCGACAGATAGAAGAACCACATCCGGGTTTCGAGCTTGCTCATATCAGGCACGGAAGAGCCTCGCCGCCACTGGTTGACTCGATGGCCATCGTCGTACAGCATCGCTTCGTAATTGAAGTTGCGGTCCTCCGGCTTTAGTGTGAATTCCTCGAATACCCACTTGGGGACGGGGAGAGTGTTCACCTGCTCGGTGACTATCTCGAAGACGGCGGCCTGCAGGACAATATCCGGATCGGCGGCGCGCACCTTCTGCACAATCGGCGCGGCGCTGTCCAACAGCCCATCCAGGCGTTGTTCGCCGCCCCACATATAAATCGCGCGCCCGGCGAACTTTGCGCCGACGTTTTTGAGCATCCGGATATTGTCATCGGTGCTCCCATGCAATTGCTTCTCGACGTGGTCGCCGTTGAGCAGGTCGGCATAAGTGATCGCCCGCGAGAGATAATTCTCCAGCACGTCCCGCGAGATATTTGCGTCAAAAGCATAGTTGCGCTGCGCCGCGAGCGTCTTACCGGGGCAAGGTAACACTGCCAAGCACACACCGAGCATTACTCCCGACAAAACTAAGCGTTTCATTCGCTTACCTGTACCTGCTGCTCTGTTCATTGCGCCCTCATAGGTTCGGGGATTGTGATGTCTATTTCATTTACCTTTCCGAGTGTTGAGAGGGGCTGGTCGAAGTCATCGGGTCGGCCGACGGCGAGGATTTGCACGTTGCCGGGGTTCAAATGTTTCTTGGCGACTCTCAAGACGTCGGCCTTTGTGACCTTCTCGACGTTTTCTTTGGTCTTTTGCAGGAAATCGGCGGGGTAGCCGAAGTATTCATAAGTCATCAGGCGGCTGACAATCTCGCCCTTTGTGTCGAAGTTGAAGACGAATGAGTTGAGGAAGCTGTCCTTGGCGAGGGCGAGCTCTTCGTCGGTGACTTCGCTTTCCCTGATTTTCTCGACTTCCTTGAGCATGGCGCGGATTGCATAGACGGTGGATTGAGACTTGGTCTGGCAGCCGACGTAGAAGACGCCGGGATGGTCGAAATCGGCGGAGTACACCCCGAAGACGGAATATGCCAGGCCCTCGCGGGAGCGGACATTTTTGAAGAGTCGTCCGGTGAAGCCGCCGCCCAGAATCTTATTCATTACGAGCAGCGCGAAATAATCCGGGTCGTTCATCAGGCCGCCGATGTGTCCGAGGTAGATATTGGACTGGTTGACGTCGTCCTTGCGAACCTGGTTGACGGTTTTTCGGAATTCGTATTTGACCTGCGGGACACCGGGGAGGCTCAAATCGACCTTCCGCCAGCCTTCAAACGCCTTTTCGATCTTGGCGATCATCTGCTTGGTATCGAAGTCGCCGCAGAGGGCGATCATCATATTGTTGGGGCCAAAGAACCTCTTGTGGAAGGCAATCAAATCGTCGCGGGTGAGGCCGTCAATCGTGGCGTATTCCTCGTGGCGCGCATAGGCGCTGCCTGGGCCGTAGATGAGCTTGTCGAATTCGCGGTTGGCAATCTCGCCGACATCATCGTTGCGGCGTGCGATCATGCTCTTATGCTGCATCTTCGAGAGTTGAATTTTATCCTCTCGAAAGGCAGGGTTCATAAGCACATCGGCCAGGACGGTGAGGCCCTTATCGATATCCTCTTTGAGGACGGAAACGGAGGCGTAGCCGGAGTTCAGGCCGATGCCGGTCTCGACGGAGGCGGCCATTCGTTCGAGCTGCTCGTCGAGTTCATCGCCGGTCCTGCTTGTGGTGCCGCCGGTGCGCATCACCTCGCCGGTGATGGAGGCCAGGCCGATTTTGTCCACGGGTTCATAGACTGAGCCGGTCCTGATTCTGGCGGAGACGTTGATCAACGGCAGCTCGTGGTCTTCCAGCAGGAACAGGCGCATGCCGTTGGGCAGGGTGACGCGTTCGACGCGGGGGATCTCGATACTGCCTAATTTCGGATACTTGAGCTTGTTGTAGTCCCGCACGTGCGACTTTGAACAGCCCGGAACGAGGATGAACAGGGCGAGGGTCGAAACAACGAAAGCTTCCATTAACAGGCTGTAACAAAATGAGTTTGTCGGCGCAATCAAGGCTCGTGGATTCCAGCCCTTCGACAAGCTCAGGGCAGGCTCTGCGCGGGAATGACAAATGGGGGGCCTTCTTTTTGTTGGAGGGTTTAAGATTGTTCTGTGAGGGGTCATTTTGCCGCTCCTATATGTATCATTTCTGCGTTTGGGTAGTTTCGATAATGCCGACGGTGCGGTTCTTGGCGGTGAAATACTCTTTGGCGACGCGCTGGATATCCTGCGCGGCGACCTTTTCAATCTCATCAAGCTGTCGGAAGAGATTTCTCCAATCGCCGGTGACGACGTGGTAATAAGTCAACTGGGCGGCCAGGCCGGAGTTGGAGTCAAGCCGGCGGAGCAGGCTCGCGCGTGCGCGGGTCTTTGCCTTGGCCAGCTCCTCGGGCGAGACCGGCTCGGCTTTGAGTTTTTCGATCTCGGCGTAAATAGCCTGCTCGGACTCGTCGTTTGTGCGGCCCCTGGCGGGGACGGCATAAAAAAGGAAGAGGCCTGGATATTTGTCGCCCGGCATACCCTGGAATCCGGAGGCATAGACTGCGATTTTCTTTTCCTTGACGAGGCTTTTGTACAGGCGGGACGTGCGGCCCATACCCACAATATCGGTGATTGCGTCAAAGATGGCGTTGTCGGGGTGGTTGATATCGGGCTTGTGATAGCCAATCAGGACAAAGGGCTGGGCCGGGTCTTCAATGACGACGCGGCGCTGCCCTAACTGGGGCGGCTCGACGGTCTCGACCGGCTCTGGCTTGGGACCGCTAGGTATGTGAGCGAAATACTTTTGGGCGAGCTTTTTGACCTGGACAGGATCGACGTCGCCGACAATCGCAATAGTCAGATTGCTCGGGCCGTAGTACTTTATGAAAAAGGCCTCGGCCTCCGCGCGGGTCATCGTCTGGAGGTCGCTCATGTGGCCGATGACTTCATCGCCATACGAATGGGCTTTATAGGCGATTGCCATGAACTCTTCGAGGAGGCGTCCGACCGGCTGACTCTCGACGCCCAGGCGGCGCTCCTCCATTACGACGTCTTTTTCCTTGTAGAACTCCCGCAGAACGGGATTTGCGAAGCGGTTGGACTCCATAACCATCCAAAGCTCAAGTTTGTTCGACGGAAGGCTGACGATGTACTGGGTTGCGTCGTGGCTGGTGTAGGCATTGAAGCCGGAGCTGCCCTGGCGCGAAAAAGTCTCCTCATACTCGTCGTGGACGAGGAACTTCTGGGCCTCGTCCTGGGCTTCCTTGAGCTGTTTTTCGAGGTCTTCAATGCGGGCTTTGTCGGCGCGGTCGGCCTTTCTTCTCTCGGCCTTCAATTCAAGGAACAGTTCATCTATCCTGACCATCGCCTTTCGCTCGGCGGCGTAGTTCTTTGTGCCGATGGTTCTGGTTCCCTTAAAGGCCATGTGCTCGAAGAGATGGGCAAGGCCGGTGATGCCTCTTACCTCATCGGCGGCGCCCACGTCGGCGTAGGTGTGGAATGAGACGACGGGCGCTTCGCGCCGTTCGAGAACGAGAAACTTCAGGCCGTTATCGAGGGTGAATTCAGTCATTCGCTTTTCGAATTCGGCCAGGCCCTGAGCCGGGGCCTGTTGTCCAACCATACCGCACACCGCAAGAAACAACACGATGCGGAGGACTACGGACCATCGCCTTGTCGTTCTTTGTTCCATTTCAATAACTCCCATATTTGCCCTTGGTATTCTGCTCAACAAAACGGCCCGCCGCCCCGACTCGCGTCGGAAGACGCGGGGGCAGGCAGCCGGCTAATTGTACATAAAGTACACGGTGGCTGTACAGTCCGAATCCACACCGACCCGCACCCAATGCGCCGAGAACCCATCCGGAAATTCGTGATGGACGTACCCTTTTGTGAATACGGTCAGTGTGTCGTAGTGCTTCCAGGTCCCGTTGCCGAGGAAATCGACCTCGATTCTGAAATTGACTTTTTCGCTGCCATCATTCGCCAGATGGACGACTTTCTTATCGAATCCCGTCATCAGGAAGGGGTCAGAGACGTCGCCGGCCTTGAGCGGGGTCTGCCACCAGGGTCCACCCCAGCCTGCGGGCTTGCCGAACCGCCAGAGGTCGTCGATATTGCCGAACCAGAGGCCCGACTGGGGCTGGCCCTGGTCGTGGTCGATCTGGTCGGATGCCATCACGAAGAGTCCGCGCCAGTGGCAGAAGTCGGGGATGATGCGAAGATGGGAGCATATCGGGCGAATGCCCCAGACGCCGCCGTCGGCATCGATTGCGTGCGGTCCTATGAAAGCCTGGCCCGATTCCCAGTGGGGCATTCTGTTTGTGAAAGTCCCGGTGACCGAGGCGGGGTGGCGGCGCATTGTCATATCATAACTGATTTCGTAGAGGCCGAGGCCTTGGCCTTTTATATGTGCGACGTATCCGGTGGCCCAGAGCTTGTCGGCCCAGGGGATCAGCGCCCCGATGCTGGCCTCGGAGTCGCTGCCGAGACCTTTGGCCATCACGGCCATCTTCGGGAAAACGCCGTTGACTTGAATCGGCTGCTGCGCGACGAGCGAGACCTCGCGGCCCTGTTCTTCGAGATGCTCAAGGTATTTGCGGATAGCGCGCGCGAGGTCACGGCCGAAGGCCCTGGCGTTATCGGCGGTTACTGCTTTGCCTCGCTCATTGGCGTCCGGGGCGAATTGATACGTGAATGCCGCATCGTCGGGCTTTTCATCGCCCAGCCACGACCAGTTAGCACCGCGGTCGATGCTTACGGCGGGTCCGCGAACCGGCTTCCTTCGCTAAAATCCTAAGCACGATCCTTCGGCTTCGCTCAGGACAGGAATCCGAAATCCGAAACAATTTCAAATGTCAAAAATACTAAATTCCCAAGACAAGCTCCCCCGGGGCAAGATTGGCGTTTCTGTATTTTAGTCCGGGAGGCTGCAGGACGGTATCCTGCGGAATGTGCTTTACACAGGCCCCGGTTCTCACTATGGTAGGGATAAATGATTTCTGCAAAATTGCAGGTAATCAACAAACGATTTTTTCTTTTCTAAGCAGGCCTAACCTGCAATTTTGCAGAAGCCTTTAAGGACAAGGCATCCGGGTTCCCGGCTGATTGAGAATGGCAAGAAAAATGAAACAACACATCCTGGTTATTGACGACGATCAGAAGATATGCGAGGCGATACGCAGAACTCTTGAGCAAGAAGGCCGGAAGGTCACGTCATTTACCAGCGCAGCGGATTGCCTGGAGCGACCACACTTCGTCGAGTGTGATTTGGTTATTACGGCTGTAGAAATGCCAGGCACAAGCGGTATGGACGTGCTGGCGGAAGTCAGACGTCGCGCGCCCTGGCTGCCGGTTGTGCTTATGACCGCCTTCGGCGACGTGCGAACGGCTGCCAAGGCCTTCAAGATGGGAGCCGATGATTTTATCGAAAAGCCTGTCGGGAGAGAAACCCTGCTGCTGGCTGTTGAGGCTGCACTTGAGCGAATTACGCCGCGCGACCCGCTCTTGGGCACATCGCTCACAAGGGCAGAGAGACGCATTCTGTGCCTGATTCTGCAGGGCAAAAGTAACAAGGAGACCGCCCGCCTGCTCAACCGCTCCGTGAGGACGATAGAAGTCCACCGCAACCGCATTATGAAGAAGATGGGCGTCGATAACCTTGTTGGCCTGGTCAAACGAGCATACGAGATGGGATTCGCGGTGCCGCGAACTCGGTAGGGAGACGGTGGGGCAAGAGGCTTGACAATGGGCGATGGATATTCAATAATCGGAGCAAAAGAGCCGAAGTGGCGGAATTGGCAGACGCGCGGGATTCAAAATCCCGTGCCCGCAAGGGTGTGAGGGTTCGACTCCCTCCTTCGGCAGTGAGTTCGTATTCGTCTCTAACGTGGGCAACCAATCCGTTGATAGCGTGCAACCGGTTTATGATCGTGAACAAAAGGAGCTGATCCTTATTATCTAACATAGAAGCAAAATACAGATTGTTCGCAATATAGCCAAATTCGATTCTGGCAATATCGATGAAAGATATACCAGACTGAGACTTGTTCAGAGTATCTGCAATCTCATCCGCGTCGTTGTCTGAGAGGGGCTTAGTTCCCTGTTGAGGCATCGGCCCAAGTTGCTCCACGGGGTCCGTCGTTTTGGACAAGTCAAAGTCCAGATACGCTTTTTGATGCCACTGGACTGTATGTCTATCAGCCTTTGCAAGCCTGGCTCTTAAATCGCAGCAGTTGCTCACAAGACGTGCTAATACATGTCGCAGCTCTACGCAGACAGAGTTGGCAAATTCGTCTCTGGTTTTGCGCCGCTTGTGCCACGCTGCCAATCGGTCCAGAACAAACGCAACCATGATAACAAGAGCGGACACGAATCCTGTGAATAGTGCTCTTATCCACCAAACAGGGTCGATATCACTCGGGGGCGAAGAACTTGGATACGGTTCAGGGACGTTGGTGTCCGCGAATGCAATACCTGCGAAATAGAAGAAGCCTCCGGTAACGAGCGCGAAGACCTCCCATAACCTCTCACTTTTCATGATGCCTTCGTCCCAGTTTCGACAATTGGGCTTACACAACTACTCTGCCACGAACAGAGACAATCTCCGGAGTCGGTTAACCATTTCAGACATCTCATCGTCAGTGTAACCCATCCGGTTTTGCCTTTCGGTGCGGGTCTTGCGCAAGGGCTATTTGGGTGCAGGATGCTTTACCGGTCGCAGCTTCCTGTAGAACGGGCCCAACACGGCGTTCTCAGCGACCCTTGCCGTCTGCATCCTGTGAGCCTCATCGTCAGGCATTCCGGAATACTCCCGGCGGAGTTCTCGCTGGATATCCCATTTCATCCGGACACAATCGAACTTCTTATTCTTCATCATAGGCAACCACCTCGCGAGGCGAATATATTCGAATCTCTTTGTATCCGTTCATCAGATTGACGGCCTGGTAGGCGCTTATTCTCTCATAGTGCACAATATGCTTGAAATTCCAGCTAACCACGAAGTCGACGCCCGCAACGGATGCCGACGCTATGTGCTCTGCGTCGGCGCTGCTCTCGGGTTCAAGTATCCCGGCCCGCAAATATGCGTCGCGCAGGCTGGCGATCTCGTCGGAGAACTCGATTATCTCGACGTTCTCCGGCGGCAGTCCGGCTAAAACGCTCTTAACACGATCAGGGGCTTTCTCAAGTTCAGCCAAAGTAACGGTGGACACTACAAGCGTGAACTTTCCGGCCTTGATGTCCGAAAAGAGCATGTTGCTCTGGTCGGCAAACTCGTCGTCGAAACAACCGCCGAAAACTGAGGTATCTGCGTAAACACGAAATCGCTTCATCTGCTTATGCCAAAATATCCTAAACGCCGTCAATTACCTTCCACCCGGATATTCTACCGCATCAAGGACTCAAGGCAATGAGAAATCTCAGATGAACCAGAGAAAAAAGGGGTCGGGATTATCGGCTTTTAACACTCATTTATGGACAAAGGGTGAGAGGTCGCGGAGGTGGTTCACGATTTGGGGCATTTTTTCGATGGTGAAGTCAATTTCGTGTTCGGTGTTGTATCTGCTGAGGCTGAACCGGATTGAGCCGTGTGCGGCGGTGAAGGGAACGCCCATTGCGCGGAGGACGTGGGATGGTTCGAGTGAGCCGGAGGTGCAGGCTGAGCCGCTGGAGGCGCAGATGCCGAACCTGTCGAGCATGAGTAGAATCGCTTCGCCTTCGATGTATTCGAAGCTGATGTTGGTTGTGTTGGGCAGGCGGTTTTTCGGGTCGCCGTTGATGCGGCAGTCGGGGCAGGATTCGAGAATCGCTTTTTCGAGCTTGTCGCGCAGTTTTTTGACGCGGGTGTTTTCGAGTTCGATATTTTCGGCGGCCAGCTCACAGGCCTTTCCGAGTCCGGCGATTCCGGGGACATTTTCGGTGCCTGCTCGACGGCCTGATTCCTGGTGGCCGCCGAGCATAAAAGGCGAAAGGCGCGTGCCCTTTCGGACGTAGAGGACGCCGATGCCTTTTGGGGCGTGGAGCTTGTGGCCCGAGAGGCTGAGCAGGTCGATACGGCTTTTTGAGAGATCGAGGGGTATTTTGCCGACGGCCTGGACGGCGTCGGTGTGGAAAACGACGCCCTTGTCGGTGACCGAGCGGGCGATTTCTTCGACGGGGAAAATCGTGCCGGTCTCATTGTTGGCGTACATAATGGTAACGATGGCGGTGTTGTCGTCGATTTGGGCCTCGAGCTCGGCGAGGTCGAGGCGGCCCTGCTTATCGACGCCGATCTCGACGACTGTGTAGCCGAGGTTTTCGAGGTCGCGACAGACGGCCAGGACAGCGGGGTGCTCGACGCGGGTTGTAATGACCTTCCGCTTGTTGGGGGCGGCGGCGATGGCGCCTTTTATTGCGGCGTTGTCGCTTTCGGTGCCGCCGCTTGTGAATATGACCTCGGCGGGGTCACAGCCGAGCAGGGCGGCGACCTGCTCGCGCGCCTTTTTGATTTTTCGGCCGATTTGCCCGCCGAAAGTGTGCATGCTCGAAGGATTGCCGTAGAGTTCGCAGAACAGGGGACGTATTTCCCGGAGCACCTCGTCGGCGACTTTTGTCGTTGCGTTGTTATCGAAATATATGGTTTCCATTACATTAAGTCCTTCTCTTGCGGATAAGGGCTGAACCGGCGGTAAAACCGCCGGCTAAATACAGCAGATTCGCTTCGTAGTTATTGCCATCACTTGCTCCATACAGTTGTGCGGTCAGGCTTGCGCATCGGGCTCTTTTTGCTCCTCGACGACGAGGTCCGGAGAGACAAATTCTCTCAGTTTTGCCTCCACGACGTCTCTCATAGTGAACTCGGCGAGCTGGCACTGGGCGCACATTCCCCTGAACGCGACGACGACCTTGTTTCCCTCGATGTCTATCAGCTCGATGTTGCCGCCATCGGCTCGGAGGGCGGGCCTGATTTGTTCGTTTATCGTCTGCTGGATTAACTGTATCTTTTGAATGTTAGTGAGTTTTCCCGCTCGTCCGGGTGCGGGAGGAGGCTGCTCCTTTACTTTGTCGCCCTGGACTTTCTCGATAATCTTTTCGATTTCACCGTGGCAGCCGCCGCATCCGCCGCCCGCTTTGCAGTAATTTGTGACCTGTTCGACTGTTGTGAGGTCGTTTTCCCGGATGACCCTTTCTATTTCGGAGTCGGTGACGCCGAAACAGGTGCAGACGATATTACCTTCGAGCTCGTGCTTTTTTGCGCCGCCGCCCTTGAAGTTGTCGATTGCGGCTTCGAGAGCCTCTCTGCCCATGACGGAGCAGTGCATTTTCTGTTCGGGCAGGCCTCCGAGGTAGTCGGCGATGTCTTTGTTTGTTACTTTTGCGGCTTCTTCGAGAGTCATACCCTTTATCATCTCGGTCAAAACGGACGAAGTGGCGATTGCACTTGCACAGCCGAAGGTTTTGAACTTGGCGTCGGCGATTTTGCCGTGTTCGTCGAGCTTGAAGGTGAGCCGCAGGGCGTCGCCGCAGGCGAGTGAGCCGACCTCTCCGACGCCGTCGGGGTCTTCTATTTCGCCGACGTTTCGAGGGTTGAAGAAGTGATCTCTCACTTTATCGGTGTATTCCCACATAGTCTCGTATCTCGTATCCCGATGAATTGGGGGGGTAAATATGTCTTGCGTTATTGACTTTCTTTCAGTGCTTGCTCGAAGTCTCCTATTATATCGTCAATATGTTCCGTGCCAACAGAGGCTCGGACGTAATCGGGAGTAACGCCGGCGGCGAGCTGCTCGGCCTCTGTCAACTGTGAATGTGTGGTGCTGGCCGGGTGTATGACGAGGGTCTTGCTGTCGCCGATATTTGCAAGGTGGCTGGCGAGCTTGACGGAGTTAATGAATTTTATTCCGGCCTTTTTGCCGCCTTTGATACCGAAGCCCACGATGGCGCCGCAGCCTTTTTTGAGGTATTTCTTGGCCAGTGCGTGGTCGGGATGGGAGGGCAGGCCTGGATAGTTGACCCAGGTGATCTGGGGCTGCTTTTCGAGCCATTTGGCGAGCGCAAGGGCATTCTCGCTGTGCCTGGGCATACGCAGGTGTATGGTTTCAAGGCCCTGAATGAAGAGAAAGGCGTTGAACGGCGAGATACAGGAACCCATATCGCGGAGGAACTGGGTCCGGGCTTTGATTATGTAGGCGAGGTTGCCGAAGGATTCGACGTATTTGACGCCGTGGTAGCTGGGGTCAGGCTCGGTGAGCTCGGGGTACCTGCCGTTGGTCCAGTCGAATTTGCCGGAATCGACGATTGCGCCGCCGATGGATGTTCCGTGTCCGCCGATGAACTTCGTGCAGCTATGGACGACTATGTCGATGCCGTAGTCGATGGGACGGAAGAGGATGGGAGTCATAACAGTATTGTCGCAGATGACGGGCAGGCCGTTTTTGTGGGCGAGCTGGGCGATTCTTTCATATTGCAGCACATCGTTCTTTGGGTTGCCGAGGGTCTCAATATAGATCAGGCGGGTGTTGTCCTTTACGGCCTTTGCAAAATTCTCCGGGTCTTTGGGGTCAACAAAGGTGACATCGATGCCGAGCTTTGGGAAGGTGTGGCTAAAGAGGGTCACCGTGCCGCCGTAGAGCGAGTTCGATGAGACTATATGTCCCCCGGCGCCGCAGATGTTAAAGATGCTGACGTAAATGGCGGATTGGCCGGAGCTTAGCGCCAGGCCGCCAACGCCTCCTTCGAGGGCGGCGATGCGTTTCTCGAAGACGTCGGTGGTGGGATTCATCAGGCGGGTGTAGATATTGCCGAACTCTTTCAGCGCGAAGAGATTTGCCGCGTGGTCGGTATCCTTGAAGACATAGCTGGTTGTCTGGTAGATCGGCACCGCCCTGCTCAAGGTGTCGGAGTCGATTCGTTGACCTGCGTGGAGAGCCAATGTTTCGAGATGATGTTGAATTTCCTGTGCCATTTTTGATTCCTGACTATTTCTTTGGTAAGACTTCTATCATTCTATCAAGCGAGGTTTTCGCTTTTACCCTGATTTCTTCGGGGACCGTGATTCGGTATTGCAATCCATCGAGGGACGCGACGATTTTATCAAGGGTGATTTTCTTCATATTTGGGCAGACGGCCCTGTCGGTGGGGGTGATAAATTGTGCGTTGGGATTTTTCTTTTTCAGTGCGTGGATTATTCCGGACTCGGTGGCGACGATGAAGGCGCGGGCGGGGCTTTTAGCGGCGAAGCCGAGCATTTGCGAAGTGCTGAGTATCTGGTCGGCGAGCTTTTTGACCGGCTCACTGCATTCGGGGTGGGCCATTACGATGGCGTCGGGGTGGCTTTGTTTGGCGTTTTCTATGTCGTGCTCGGTAATGTTGATATGTGTGGCGCAGTAGCCGGGCCAGAGGATGAGCCGGCGGCCCGTCTTCTCGGTGACAAACTGGCCGAGATGCTGGTCCGGGACGAAGATGATTTCGGCATCCTGCGGGAGCGAGTCAACGAGCTCGACGGCGTTTGCGCTGGTGCAGCAATAGTCGCTCTTGGCTTTGACTTCGGCGGTGCTGTTGACATAGCAGACGACCAGTGCGCCGGGATGGCTCTGTTTTAGCTTTCGCAACTGCTGGGCGGTAATCATATCAGCCATAGGGCAGCCGGCGAACTTGTCGGGCAGAAGCACGGTCTTTTGGGGCGAGAGAATGGCGGCGGTCTCCGCCATAAACCGCACGCCGCAGAAGACAATCACGTCGGCGTCGGTCCGTGCGGCCTTTATGCTCAGGCCGAGCGAATCGCCGGTAAAATCGGCGAGGTCCTGTATCTCGGCGGGCTGATAGTTGTGCGCGAGTATGACGGCGTTACGCCGGGTCTTGAGTTCTTGAATTTTTTCAAGCAGTCTATTGTCCAAAAGGGCCTCCCCGCCGAGCTGCGCGGCAAGATGCATAATCAAGCGGTTCTTGGTTGGGTCAATTTGTGCTCCCGGCCGTTTTTGATATATACTAAATCGGGGTTCGGGGTTTTTACTGTGACGCCTGGCGGGACGGACTCCTTTATCCAGACGTTACCGCCGATTACGGCGCCTTTGCCGATGACAATATCGCCCAGTATCGTGGCCTCGGCATAGACGGTGACGTTGTCCTCTATGGTCGGATGTCTTTTACCGCCCTTTATCACCCTTCCCCTTTCGTCCTTTGCAAAGCTCAAGGCGCCGAGCGTGGCGCCCTGGTAGATTTTGACGTTATCACCGATGACGGTGGTCTCGCCGATTACGACTCCGGTGCCGTGGTCGATGAAGAAGCTGTTGCCGATAGTTGCGCCGGGATGGATGTCGATTCCGGTTTTGGCGTGCGCACATTCGGCCATAATGCGAGGAATGAGGGGTACCTGCTTTAGATAGAGCTCGTGAGCAATGCGATGGGTGGCAATGGCAATGATGCAGGGATAACTTATCACGATTTCCTCGTAAGATTTCGCGGCGGGGTCGCCTTCAAACGCTGCGCGGACGTCGCCTTTGAGGAGCTCTCTGATTTTGGGCAGCCGGGTCAGCAGGCCCCGGGTGACATTCTCGGCCATTGTTCGGCAGTCGCAGCCGTCGCATTTTTTTATTTTGCACTGGTATTTGAAGGCTCGCTCGATCTGTGCCGAAAGCTCGTCATACACCTGGCAGAGGATGTCGCCGACTATGAAATTGATATTCGATTTTGTGACGGTCCTTTTTCCGGTATGGCCCGGAAAGAGCACCTCGATGAGCAATTCGAGGATTTCAAGAATCTCGCCCCTGACGGGCAGATTGGAGGCGTCGATGAAGTTTATTCCGCAATCGCCTTTGTAGGTCTCGGCGATTTGGCCGACGAGGGTTTTGATTTTCTTATCGTTGAATCTTTTCTTTTGCATTGTCGGATTCTCCGGCAAAAACCGTTTAGGGCTATTCAAACATACCGGTTGAGATGTATCTTTCGCCGGTGTCGGGCAAGATGACGACTATGGTTTTGCTCTCGTTCTGTGGGCGTTTTGAAAGCTGGATCGCGGCCCACACAGCGGCGCCCGAGCTTATACCGGCCATTATACCTTCCTTTGCGGCCAACTGCCGGGCTGTTTCCATAGCGTCATCGTTGGCGACCTGTATGATTTCATCAATCAACTCGATCTTCAGTACCTCCGGGACAAAACCGGCGCCGATGCCCTGTATTTTGTGGGGGCCGGGTCGGCCGCCGGAGAGGACAGGGGAATCCTTCGGCTCAACAGCAACGGCCTTTATGTTCTTGTTGTGCTGCTTCAGGACCTCTGCGCATCCGGTTAGGGTTCCGCCGGTCCCCACCCCGGCGACAAAGACGTCGATGTTGCCGTCGGTATCTATCCATATCTCTTTTGCGGTGGTTTCTCTGTGGACCTGCGGGTTGGCGGGGTTTTTGAACTGCTGTGGCATGAAGGAGCCGGGATTCTCTGCGACGAGCTGCTCAGCCTTCCGGACAGCTCCGGTCATGCCAAGCTCGGCCGGGGTCAGGACGATCTCGGCTCCGAACAGCTTGAGGAGCTTTCTTCTCTCAATGCTCATTGATTCGGGCATTGTGAGCATCAACCGATAGCCCTTTGCGGCACATATAAAGGCAAGGCCGATGCCCGTATTTCCACTGGTCGGCTCGATAATGAGGGTGTCGGGCTTTATCAAGCCGTCTTTTTCGGCGGCTTGTATCATCGCCTTTGCGATTCTGTCTTTGACACTGCCGCAGGGATTATACGACTCAAGCTTGGCGAGAATTGTTGCATTGGGCGAGCCGAGCTTGTTGATTCTCACCAGGGGCGTAAAGCCGACTGCTGCGATGATGTTTTCAAGTATTGCGCTCATAGGTCTCTCCATTCATATCTGATAATCCGAGGCGCCGGATTCCTTAGCCTGGTCAACCAAGTCCTGCAGGGTAACGGACTGGAGGACACCTTCAATTGCCCGGTGCACCTTTGCCCAGACGTTCCGAGCGGCACAGTCGGCGGCCCGATGACAGTAACCGGCATTCTCGACACACTCGGCGGTGGTCACATATCCTTCGAGACAATGAAAAATGTCACTGAGTCTTATCCGCTCCGGGGGCCTTGCAAGGACATAGCCTCCTTTGGCTCCTCTGACACTTCTTGCCAGGCCGGCGGATTTAAGTACAGCCATCAACTGCTCGAGGTATTTGGCTGATATTTCCTGACGACGGGCGATTTCCCTGAGCTGCATAGGGCCTTTTGAGGCGTTTTCAGCCAGGTCCAACATAGCCCTGACGCCATATCTTGTTCTTGTAGAAAGCTTCATACCAACTCCTGTATTCCTACTGAATTAGTAGTATATTATACGAATCGAGCGCTTGATGGTAGTAAAAAAACTGAAAATTGACGAAAAATTTCACAAAAATCTGCAATAGAGGCTGATTTCGGCCTTTCAAGGCCCTATCTGAGAGCAATTGAGGTCGCGGACGGGCTACAATATAAGGTGCGACGGCAATTGACTTGACACAATAGCCGGGCACTCTTAGAATGAATGGAGCTTATGTTTCGGTGCAGAAAGAGTGACTTTGCAGCATGGTAAAACATGCCAAGAAAAGGGTAGTTTTCATATCTTCTTTTCCGCCAAGAAAATGCGGAATTGCGACGTTTGCGTCCGATCTGATCAGAAGTGCGGCGGCGGCGGCGCGAGGAGAATTTGAGCCGCTGGTTGTAGCAATGCGGTCCGGGGAGGATTTGAAATACGACGATCCGGTGAAGTTTGAGATCCGGCAAGACGTGAAAAGGGATTATATCAGTGCGGCGGACTATATCAATTTCAGTCACGTTGACTTAGTGTCGGTTCAGCACGAATTCGGGCTGTTCGGCGGTGAAGGCGGCTCTTACCTGAACCTGCTGCTTAACAGGCTGAAGGCGCCGATAGTGACGACTCTGCATACGGTGCTGGATGAGCCGGAGGAGGCTTACAATAAGGCGATGGTTGAGCTGTGCGACGCGTCGTACAAAGTAATCACAATGAACGAGCGCGGCGTGACGATGCTGCGGGACGTTTACGGGGTATCGGGCACGAAAGTGGAGCTGATCCCGCACGGCATACCTGATTTGCCGTTCGTTGACAGCAACTACTACAAGCATAAATTCGGTATGGAAGGCCGAAGGACCATTCTGACGTTCGGGCTTCTTAACAAGAACAAGGGTATAGAGGTTATGCTCAGCGCGATGCCGAGGATCATCGAGGCGGAGCCGTCAGTTCTGTACATCGTGTTAGGTATGACGCACCCGAACGTGCTGAAAAGCGACGGGGAATCGTACAGGTTCGGTCTGCAGGGGCTGGTTAAGGATTTGGGGCTGCAGGATCACGTGATTTTTCACAACAGATTTGTGAGCGAGCAGGAGCTGCACAATTTTCTGTGCGCGGCCGAGATTTACGTGACGCCTTATCTGAGCAGGAAGCAGCTGACAAGCGGGACATTATCGTTTGCAGTGGGTACGGGCAAGGCAGTGGTCTCGACGCCTTATTGGGCGGCGATGGAGCTTCTGGCCGACGGGAGAGGCAAGTTAGTGCAATCGGGAGACTCGAAGGAAATTGCAGAAGCGATAGTGGAGCTGCTTGAGAACGATTCGCTGTTTTACTCACTTCGGCGGCGTGCTTACGATTACGGCAGGTCGCGGACATGGCCGAAGACCGGGCAAGTGTATTGGAAGCTGTTTAACACAAAGCGAGCTCTCATCCCGGTTGGCGCGAAGAGTCCGCTGACGGCGGCCGAGACGATATCGAGTATCGAAGCTCCGGAGCCTTCGCTGGAGCACCTAAAGCGGCTGACCGACGATACGGGACTTTTCCAGCATGCGAAGTTCACGATACCGGACCGGTCGCAAGGTTACTGCACGGACGACAACGCCAGGGCGGTGATAGCGATGGCGGAATACCACACTCAGCATCCCGGCCCGGAAGCGCTGGAGCTTTTCGAGCGGTATCTATCGTTCATTATTCATTCGCAGAATAACGATGGATCGATCAGGAACTTTATGAATTTCGACAGGACGTGGGCGAGGAATGAGCCGGCGAATGATGCATTCGGCAGGGTGCTGTGGGCGTTCGGGACGGTTATGGCGAGGCCTCCATCGCCGGCATATTTGTCCACCGTCAAGGACTGTTTTGATATATCCGTGGGGCTTGTTCAGAAGCAGTATCCACGGGGTATGGCTTATTCGATATTGGGGATGTCGGACTATCTCAAGCAGTTTCCCGGCGCAAGTGACATCAAGCGCCAAGTGGAGTTGGCAGCGGAAAGTCTTGTTCGTCGGTACGAGGAGAACAGCTTTTCCAATTGGCAGTGGTTTGAGGATGCGCTGACCTATGATAACGCGGTGCTGTGCCACGCGTTGTTTGTGGCCGGGGTGACCCTGGGGGACGAGAAATACCTGGCGGCGGCGAAGAAGACGTGTGAATTCCTGTTGGCGGAGAGCTTCAACGGAGAGCATTTCAGCTTCGTTGGGTGTAATGGCTGGTATCAGCGCGGCCAAAGAAGAGCCGCGTTCGACCAGCTACCGGTAGAAACGGCGAGTATGGTTATGATGTTAAGGGCGGCTTACGACGCCACGCGGGACACCGCATATCTGAAATTGCAGAGAAAGGCCTTCGACTGGTTTTTAGGGGCGAATGACCTGCACCTTCCGCTTTATGACTTCAGGACGAAAGGATGCACCGACGGGCTGATGCGCGGGGGCGCTAACATCAACCAGGGGGCGGAGAGCACGCTGAGCTTCCTGCTGAGCCTGCTGGCGATAGTCGAGACTTACTCGATAATCGACAAGGTCCAGAGCAATAACAGCGTTTCAGCAGAACAAGCCAACCCGGTAGAGCAAACAGTTGAGAAAGCCCTGCCGATCAAAGAGGCTCCCGCAAAGAGCAAATTGCAGGAGAAACAGGTAGAGATGCTTGATACTTGATGCTCGATGCCTGTGCGGAGGGAATGAGAGCTTAAAGCACGAATGGGAAGAACGCAGGGGAAAGTAAGGAATATCAAACAAGGAATACTGAACCACAGGGGACCGGACGCGGGTGGCGGTTATTGTTCGGGCTCGATAGCGATTAGATCAAACCGGGAGTATTCGGGAATAGAGGCTTCAATCAGGGACAGAACGCGAGATATGTCGTCCGGGTCAACGCTGCGTCTTTTGGCGAGATTCGCAACCTTCCTGTAGGCACGGTCTCTTATTGCCTGCCTTGCATCCTCGCTTAATTTACAGCTTTTGAAGGTGAGCAAATAGGGCGTCGGCCCTGCGCGGTCGCGCAAATGGAAACGATACGTCTCGGAGATACAATCCTGTTCTTGGCGCGAGCTTACAGCTTTGCTCTGCGGCAAATACTTCGACGTATCGGTGCCCAAGGGGTCGATATCCTTGTAGAGAAGGAACACTTTATCGAACGACATTCCGGTGCGAACACTGCTGCGCCGAGGGACTGCCCCGCGGCTGCAACCAGCGATAAGAAGGGCCGCCAGCATCAGTATGATGGCGCGAATTGCCGTTAGAGTCGAATTGTGTCTTCCCAGTTTGCTCATTTTGAACTGTGCGGTCGGGCCGGGCAACTACCGCTCGAGACTTCCGGAATCAAAATCAATTTATCTGTTTGCTCCTGCAGCCACTGATTTCGGCGTTTTCTATGCTTGCGATTCTACGGGATTTTGAGGTGGTCGGCAACACCTGCTTTGTTTTTGCTTGCATTTGAGGTGGAAGATCCTATAATAATTTTGAAGCTCGCCTGGTCGGTGCAGTATGATCGTCGTGGAAGGCGTGGGTTGTGCTATTCGGAGCGGTTCAAGAGGCGCGATGTCCAAGAGAATGGCGCAAGGTTATTGTCCGGCGGCTGGGTGACGGCGATGGGCATTGGCGTTGATATGAATGAGCCCGGGCCGGAGACGGCGTTGTTGATGCGCGCGACCTGGGCGTATTCACGGGCGACTGGTTGTTGGGTATTGAATAGGCTGGTATCGGTGTGAATTGGCCATTTTTCGGACTTTATGCTTGACATTTTCGGCTGAATCGGGTAAATTTCTGTTGTTCAAGGAGGAGTGGTGAGAAAGTCATGTCAGGCTTCTCACCTTTGTATCGGGTGGTCTTTTGCGTTATGCGGCCCCGGCAGCCACGGAAGTGTAGCGGTAGTGTGTCGGTATATCGCGCGTCGGTGGTCTGCATTGAAGACCAGGACTTCAGGACATCTGTGAGGAAATGGTGATAAAGAGATTCTGGACTACTTGCGTACTGCTGGCGTTCAGCGCCGGCGCCTTTGCGGCAAACATACTGGTTTACGACGGGGGCGGGCCCCAAGCCGGCATCCAGACTGCCCTGACAAACCTGGGGATGGTATTCGACCTTAGAAATCCGGGCAACCCGGTCACGGCGGCGGACCTGGCTTCGCACAACGTTCTGGTTGCAGGATGGAACTACCTCGGCGACATGAGCGGGCTCAGTCCGTCTGTGCTGGCAGCCGGCATCACGGGCAACGTCCTGCTGTCCGGGCACGACCCCGAGGTGCACGCCCCCTGGGGCAACACTTCAGCCGGCACATTTCTGGCGCAGGCCGTCTCGTTCGGGCAGGCAGGCAGTGGCACAGGTCTGGTGGCTTTGGGTGATTATTCCGAGGCCTTCCTGTGGTTGCCTGAATCCTGGGGCGTTTCAGCAACGGGATTGTTGGTTGAGGAGTCCGTCAGCTCCTTCACCGCTGCGGGCCTGGCCAGCGGGGTCTATACGGGGCTTACCATCGGCGGGATGTCTAACTGGGCCCAGTCGTATCACGCGACGTTCGACAGTTGGGACGCTGGCTTTGCCGCATTTGAGTTAGGAAAGGGCGACGCTCAAGTAGTAACCATTGGCGGCGCAATCCCCGAGCCAGGGACGATTCTGCTGCTCGGCCTCGGCAGTATCGCACTGCTCCGAAGGCGCAGCACACTCCAAGAGTATCCAAAACGCCAAAATCCGGAGGGCTGCGGGCTGATTTAGCCTGCATTTCCCACCCGCCTGCGGCGGGCCGGTGAGAAATCCGGATTGGCGCCTTGTCCTACATGATTTGAGGGATTTCCCTCCCTGGTCCGCCGGCAGGCGAATTTTGCTTGATTGAAGTCCGCGAAGGATGTACAATCATATTAAGGTACGACCTGTGTTAGTTGTCAGTGGAAATTGGAGGCGCAGCCATGGACAAACGAAACGGATTCACATTGGTGGAGCTCCTTGTCGTAATCGCCATTATCGCTCTATTGATGGCGATCCTTATGCCTGCATTGAACAGGGTCAGGGAGCAGGGCAAGCGCACCGCATGTCTGAGTAACTGCAAGCAGCTGGTCCTTGCCTGGGGTCTCTACGCGGACGATAACGACGACAAGATCATTAACGGCAACACAAGCCTCGGTTCCTTTAACAAGGACGGGACCTGCTGGGTATATTGGCCCGGATGGAGCGCCACAGAAGCAGACCGGATAAAGGGAGTCAAGGACGGGCTGCTATTCGAATACTGCCCCAATATAAAACTCTATCAGTGCCCGACAGGCATCCGCGGAGAGGTCGTGACATACGCGAT
>CAYGZM010000038.1:13741-29411 GCA_964354365.1 uncultured Pirellulales bacterium | reverse complement strand
GACGTCTCGGGCCCTTTCCCGGAAAATGCAATCCTCGGAAGAGTCGCGCCGGCGGTTGTTGCCGCCAGAAAATCCCTGCGGGTAATGTTTGGCACAGTTCTTTTCATTAGCGATAACCCTTCGGCCCAATCCAGCTCTGTGCAGAAAGGCCAAGAAGTTACTCAAACTGACTGTCGGTCAGTTTGAGAAGTTACTCTCTGTGGGCGCGGGCCATCAGCCTTATCGGGACCTCCTCGACCGGCAGGATCGACTGCAGACGGTTGACAATAAACCTGCGATAGTTCTCGTCAAACAACTCAGGCTTGTTGACGAACATTAGTATCGAGATCGGGTTGACGGCGACCTGGGTTGCGTAGTAGATTTTCGGCCAGCCGGCGCTCCGACGCTTGGCTGCTCCGAAGTGCTCGGCCTTTACCTGTTCAAAGGCCTTGTTCAGTTTGGCCGTCGGTATCCACGTGGTAGTCTGCTTGAAAATCTCGGCAGCCAAATCCAGAACGCTCTGTACATTCTTGGCCTCGGTGGCGGTGGTAAAGGCCAAAGGCGCATACCTCAGGCCCGGCAGCAGCTTCCCCAGATACTCCTCGTAGTCGCTGGTGGCCGCCGAGTCTTTGGCAAGGTCCCACTTGTTCACGACTACTATGCAGCTCTTGTATTCCTCGGCGATGAATCGCGCCAGTTTCTTATCCACCTGGGAGACGGGCACGGTGGCGTCGATTAGAAAAAGTACGACGTCGGCCCGGTTGATAGACCGGGTGACACGTACGTAGCTGTAGAACTCGATAGAGTCGGCCATTTTGCCTTTCTTTCGCACGCCCGCCGTATCGATGACGACGATAGTCTTGCCGTCCTTCTCGAAGCGAACGTCAATCGCGTCCCTCGTAGTCCCCGGCGTCTCGCTGACAATCACCCGCTCGGAGCCGACCATTGCGTTGACAAGAGTGCTCTTGCCGGCGTTGCGCTTGCCTACGACCGCTATCTTCATCACCGGCTCGGCAGGACTGCCCGGCTCCAGGTGCGCGAGCCTCTCGAAGATTTCATCGAGCAGGACCGATTTATTGAGATTGTTGGTCGCCGAGATGCACAGGAATTCGCCGAAACCCAACTTTGTGAACTCGCCAGCCGCCGGGAACATTTTGGCGTTGTCGGCCTTGTTGGCGACCCCGATGACGTCGAGGTTGTACTTGCGAAGAAGCTGGGCAATCTTTTCGTCCAGGGGCACGATGCCGTCGCGGATATCGACCATAAACAGGACAAGCTGCGCCGACTCAATCGCCCGGAGAATCTGCTGCTCGATATGGCCGCTGAGCTCGTCGGCATCGACTATTCCGTATCCGCCGGTGTCAATGAGCTCGAAATAGCGGTCGTCTCTGCCGATAAACGTGCTGACTCTGTCCCTCGTCACGCCGGCCGTCGGTTCGACGATGCTTATCATTTCCCCGGCCAACGCGTTCAAGAGGCTGCTCTTGCCCACGTTCGGCCGACCAATTATCGCAACTACCGGTAACGCCATAGTCCGTTATTATATCAGCAAATGTGGATTCTATGAAGCAAAGAGACCGTAAAATACATAAGGGAATCACTATCATATCTTTCTCAGATTTTGAACATTTATCTGTGAATGGCAAGCGTGTCGAGGTGTTTTTGAACCAAGGCACGAATAGTTTTTTCGGGGGCGTGAAGGTGCTTCCCTTCATATTTATGCTGTGCAAGTTGGTACAATAAAGACGGCCAAGAATTTGTGTAGCGACTGTGCAAACCAGCTAAAGCCAACAAGTGTTCGGGGGATTGTGCCCGTAAAAAGGCCGACTTGGGGACATAAATTTTACCGCCCGGCGCGGCTTGAAGCTCTTTCCGGAGCCTTAACAACCTCCTTTTTGATGCTGCCGGGATAGAGATGAGGTCAAGCCAGTAAGCACTCAAGATGCGTATATCTGTATAAAGGTACATGATATCCACTGTGCATTCGTGCGGGTTGACCTCAACAAGAAGCACCCCGCCACCCCGCCCTTCCCCGCACGGCGAAGGTTCAAAGCCGAACCACTCAACTTCATGTGCTTCAGGCCGTAGCAGCTTTCGATGAATACCCCATTCGCGCGTTCTTCCGCCGGTCATCACAGATTTGAGTTGCAGAGGGAGATACCAGTCTCGGTCATCGAGTATTAGATCGAAACCATCCGCGTCGACTGTTGGTGTGTACACGAGCAAATCGTAGTCTCTGGCAGCTGCCGCCGTCATTAGGTCGTGTATCACACGACTTGTGAGCATGAATTCTCGAGTTCTGCTTTTTTTGTAATCGCGAAGAAAGGCTTTTAGGCTCGATGAAGCGGCCATGTCTTTCTTGTGCCCAATTATGCCTTAGATGTTTTTGTACAATACACCTGTCTGCCTCTGTCTGCAACCACGAGACGTAGCCATTTGACGTTTCCTTACATTTATTCTTTACGGCTCGACCGATTCGAGGAATTGCAGGAGTTTCGGAATGTTCGCTTCTGCGGCCTTCCATATCTCCATAAGGTCAACTCCTCGGTAGTGGTGAATCAGCTTATCCCGCATACGCGCCATTGCGGACCATGGCAAGGAGGGATTGGCCTTCTTAACCTCATCGCTGAGTAGTTTCGCCACCTCCCCGATAATAAGGAACTGGTGAATTATCGCCGACTGCGTCTTTGGGTCCTTGCGAAACTGCTCAAAATCCATCTGTGCTCTGAACAGGACAATCTGTCGGGCGGCGTGCGCCATATCGACCAGTAATCCTGCGTCACGCTGCATAAATTTCCCTCGCCGAACCGAATATTTCGTGCTTGAGAATCGGGTTAGGATTTTCGTCAACCGCCTTTTTGCTGACTAGGTCCACCTCTCTGCCTAGTAGCTCCACCAATTCATCCTCCATACGATAATGGTCGAACATGCTCCACTCGGCGTCGTCCGCAAAGGTTGCAAGCAGGTCTATGTCGCTGTCGGCTCGCAGCTTGCCTCGCAGCGCCGAGCCAAACACCGCCAATCGGCTTATTTTCCACCGCCGGCAGAATTCCACGATTCTTTCCGGCGAGACTCCTAAATCCATCTGCGACATCTAAAATCCTCCTGTATTATCTTATGCGTTCCCTATGTTACTCCTATTCGCGCTTCCCAGCAAGCTTTTTATCATCCAAACCGAGCCGCCTGACCTTGACCGTCTGCAAACCACCCGTTTTTTGCCCTTGACGCGATCAAGCCTGGGCTGTATGTATGGCTTGACAAGAAAGAATTTTTGGAGGTTATCGAAAATGCGAACTAATCGACGGGATTTTTTGAAGACGGTTGCGGCTGGGGCGGCTGCGATGACGGCGCCCGGGTATGCGGGCGAAGCAAAGAAAGAACAGAAAAAGGGCGAATCCAAGGCCCAGAAGGCGATACCGCGGTGGCGGGGGTTTAACCTGTTAGAGATGTTCACGATGCGCAGCAGCGGCGATTGGGCCGAGGATGACTTTCGCTGGATACGCGATCTGGGCTTTGATTTTGTCCGGCTGCCGAGCTGCTATCGCCTGTGGATAAACGACGGCGACGACTACAAGATCAACGAGCCGATGCTCGAGAAGCTCGACCGCGCCGTTGAGCTGGGCGGCAAATACGGCCTGCACGTCAGCATCAACTTTCATCGCGGGCCCGGCTATTCGGTGAACCAGGAATTCACCGAGCCGCACAATCTCTGGAAGGACGCCGAGCCGCTCAAAGCATTCTGCTTCCACTGGCAGATGCTGGCCAAACGCTACAAGGGCGTCTCGAAGGACAAGCTCAGCTTTGATTTGATCAATGAGCCGCCGTCTGTCGGCGACCGGATGAGCCGGGCCGACCATGAGCGTGTGGTCAGAACGGCGGTGGCGGCGATCCGCGAAGCAAGTCCCGACCGTCTCGTCGTTGCGGACGGGATGAGCTACGGCAACGAGCCGGCGCCGGAGCTGGCGGACCTCGGAATTGCCCAGAGCACCCGCGCGTATCAGCCGATGTTCATCAGCCACTATGGCGCTTCCTGGGTGAACAGCAAAGACTACCCCGAGCCCGCCTGGCCGGGCAACGGGTGGGACCGAAAGCGATTGGAGGAGCATTACGCCAAATGGGCCGACCTCGCCAGAAAGGGCGTCGGCGTGCACTGCGGCGAGGGCGGGACGTTCAACAAGACGCCGCATACGGTGGTCCTTGCCTGGCTGCGTGATGTCCTTGAGATTCTCACCGGGCACGGCATCGGTCTGGCGATGTGGAACTTCCGCGGGTCGTTCGGCATCATAGACTCCGACCGAAACGACGTGCAGTACGAGGATTTTCACGGCCACAAGCTCGACCGTAAGCTGCTGAGCCTGCTGCAAGAGTTTGCGTAGCCCTACGGCTCCGTTCTGAGTATCTCGTGCAGGGGATTGTCATCTTCGTATTGAAAAACTTTCTCAATGGGCACGCCAAAGGTCAGCGCGATTCTAAAGGCCAGGGGCAGGGAAGGCGCGTAATTGCCGGCCTCGATGGCGATTATGGTCTGGCGGGTCACGCCGACGCGGTCGCCTAACTGCTGCTGCGTCATCTCGCCGTTCTCAAAACGCAGCCGGCGGACTTGGTTTGTAATGGTTCGACCTCGCTCACCAGGACTCTCACTTTTCGCCATCTTCGCCTCCTCGGCCGTATTGCACCAGTATCGCTACCGAATATGTGAAGAATGTGCAGATGGCCGCCGCTCCGAATATGTTGGGAAGCCAAGTGATCGAGATTGAGGCTTTCGGGCCGAGAATAAAGAAAGGAATCATACACGCTGCCCCCACGATCAGGTATGATGCGCCGAAGCTGGCCAGTGCCGCCCTTCTTTTTATCTGTTTGTCGCGCTCGTCGAGAGTCACATTCCCTTTGTCTTTGCCGAAGATCAGAGGTCCAAACCCGCCAATGCCTGCAATGCCCATAAACCCCAGACCCGCAAGGGCCTTGGGCATTCCGACCATGAAATACCCTACGGTAAACGCGATGCAACTAATTACCACAGCCAATGAGATTGTGATTACCAATAACCACGCAATTTTCTGTGCCCTGTTCATAATAGTACTCCAAAACCAAACTCTATACTCTGGTTCTCATTCCAAAACGTCCTTGTATGCCTGACTCTAAAGCGTTTCCATTGTTTTGCAATGTAAAGTGTATCGAACTTAATGTAACACTAACTTTACATTATGTCAAGTGAAATTTACATTTATTTCATTTTTTTCATGGTCCTAACTGAGCGCTGTTTCTCTTGGACGGCATAACGCCATTCTTGACAAGTAGTTACGTTCGATACTCCCGCCCGATTGCGACTTTGTCTTGCTCGAGGGAAACAACCTACCAGGGTGCTGAACCAGCGGCGTTTGTTCTACCCGGTCTGGAGGTCCGTTCCTAAGCGGTCGTAAATGGGACATCGATGAGCGGGGTCTATGGTCCGAGAATCTGGCGACGTTGGCCCGCCGGCGATTGCTTTGGAGAATCTTCTGCTCAAATTCCCCGCGAATTTCCGATATAACGGGAAATGACGTTGATAGACCTGCAATCAAAAAAGTGCGTGTTTTGCGCCGAGACCATTCAGGCGGACGCGATAAAGTGCCGTTTCTGCGGGGAGTTCCTAAATACGAAACAAGCGAAGGCGTTAGAGGCGGCTGCACAGCCCGATTCCGGGTGCGAAGAGCAAGTGGAAGGGGATGAAAAGGTTCTCTTTGCGGGCAGGCCTTCACTATGGGGGGTCGCCGGAGATGCGGCCATAGGGCTGTTTTTCGCTGCAATAGGGGCCCTTCTGATAAGGCTGCCGTTAGAGAGTATGCTTGGTCTGGAGCTAACGGCGAGGCAGGCTGAGGTTTTCGGTCTGTACAGGGTTCTTGGCGGCATGGGGATTATCTCGGTTGTGGTGTCCATCCTTGCGGTGAAGATTCTGCGGCTCAAAATGATCTATTATGAGGTCACGCCGGAGAGGATCGAGTGGAGCAGGGGCATTCTCGACCGACGGGTTGACAATCTGGATATGTTCCGGGTAATCGACTTGAAGCTTCGCAGGAGCCCGCTGGACTGCATTTTGGGGGTTGGGACTGTCGCTTTGGTAACGACCGACAAGACGGACCCGAAGTTCAAATTCGAGAAGGTGCGGGATTGCCGGCTGCTCTACGATGCCATCAAGAAGGCCAGCCTCGAAGCCGACAGGCACACCGGGGTCGTCCACCTTGAGTGACGAACCGATCTTGTTTAACCGCGGAGAGCACATTTGTTCTTCGTCCGGCCCGGCAGGACGTATTTGCCGCGTCGTCCGAAAGACAAGAGCCATCGAACCAAGCGAATTGAGCCGGGACTGGTGATTGATTTTGCCCGCGATGGAAGGCCCATTGGGATTGAGATTGTAGCGCCGGATAAGCTTACTTTGGTTGCGTTCAACCGAGTGCTTCGGGAGCTTGATTTTCCGCCGTTGAAGCGGGCCGATTGGGCCCCCCTGAAGGCAGCGTAGGATTTACTGAGGTAATATGAACCAGCAGAGAATACGAGTCTTGTCCTTCCACAGTGCGAGATGTATTGCTACAGTTTTTGGAGGACGAATAATGTCTCAGGCCGACAGTTACAATGACAAGATGCGGGAGATGACCGATGAAGAATTGTATGAGATGCTATATCACGATAAGAATTATGTCCCCGAGGCAATCTTGGCCGCTAAACACGAGCTTGAAACTCGCAACCTAACTCCTGAAAGAAGTGCAGAGATTGAGGACATTCTGAAACAGCAGGACGAAAAGAACGCAGTTTTGGCCAGTATTCCTTTGCAATGGGCGATAAGAATTCTCATGCTTATCTTCTCGTTCGGCATAATACAGGCGATTTTTGGTGAATCTCACAGGAACCGAGGATACCAGAGAAAGTATCGGGAATGCTGGACGTGGATGAAGTACGGTTTATTCTTTTGGGTAAGCCTCACAATATTGCTTTTTCTAATCGCTCTGATTACAGACAAGTTTAAGATTTGACGGCGGGCGGTAACTTCGGTATATTGTGGGGCGGAATCCGGTTGCAGCCGGATTAAACAATATATTAATCCCCGAGCGAGCCGAAACCACAGAGGAAAATATACAATAAACTCCGCGCACTTTGCGGTCTCTGCTGTGGAAAGTTATTCGATACGATTTAGCATAGCATAACAGGAGATTTATATATGCTTACGAAATATCTCGAAGCTGCGATGAAACGTGCACATTACGAAATCTTAGCCGATGACGGCACCTATTATGGAGAAATACCTAAATGTCGAGGCGTGTATGCGAATGCCCCAACATTAGAGGACTGCCGAAGCCAGCTGGAACAAGCGCTCGAAGATTGGGTGCTTTTTCGAATCTACAAAAACCTTGCACTACCCAAGATTGACGGAATAAAACTCACCATAAAGAAAGAGGTCGCGGCCTGATGCCCGTATTCGGCCCCATTTCACGGAAGGATTTGGTTCGCTATTTGCGCAAGATGGGTTTCGATGGGCCATATTAGGGCGGCAAACATCAGTTTATGCTCAAAGGTGATGTGACGTTGATAATACCAAATCCACATAAAGGCGACTTTGGCCGCGAACTGTTGGCACGTATTTTGCGCCAGGCGGGAATCTCCCGCAAGGAATGGATGCAACTTGACTGACCGGCGGCACGGCGGATGAGTTACTGATAATTCTCATTCCAGTGCGGCTGACAAGCATTTCTGTTCGTGCGCCAGCAACTTTCTCTTGAGAAATAACCCGCCTGGGGCGGAGAAGCCGCCGAGAGAGCCATCGCTGCGGACTACCCGATGGCAGGGAATAATCAAAGGCAGCGGATTTTTGCCAAGGGCATTGCCGATGGCCCTTGCGGTATTTGGCAGGCCTAATGTTTTTGCTAAAGCCGAATAGGTTATCACCTGGCCAAATCTTATACCTCTGCAGGCACTTGAAACAGAGCGACAGAACTCGCTATATCTATCGAGAACGATGGGGATGTCCAAGCTAAAATTTACGTAAGCGCCTTCAAAATAAGCACTTATCTGTTCCTGGATAATCTGGAAAAGGGTTTTGTCATATTTGGAGCTTGGAAGGTTCTGTAAAAGCTGCGATTTTGCCTTTTCCCGATCGGCTAACGGCAGGCAGGTCCGCAGCAAACCATATTCGTTGCTGGCAAGGCCGAAATAACCCCATTTGGTTGGGAAAATCGCGTATTTTATGGGTTCTTGCATTTTTTTTCAGAAATATGCGTCGTCAAATCACTTCTAATGAGCCAAATTCATTGACGCAAGGGTAAAATTCTGTTAGATATAGTAGTTTTGGCAAAAATCGAGCGCAGGTTGACGGCAGCGAAGCAATTGAAACGGATGAGTGCGAGGCCGCAGCGAAGTATTTGAGACTCAGGTGGTTTGTGAGTTTTGCAGCGGTAGTGTACGCGTGGGCTGGGGTTTTGGGCTGATTTGATTATGTCTCTTGAAGAGCTGAGAAAGAAGATTGACGACCTTGACAACCAGCTTGTGGAACTTTTGAACGAGCGCGCGCGGGTAGTCGTTGAGATAGGGAAGCTGAAGAGCAAGACCGCCAGGCCGGTTTATGCGCCGGACCGGGAAAAGCAGGTTTTCGAGAGGATCGCCCGGGCCAACAAGGGTCCGCTTCCGGATAAGTGTCTGGTGGCGATCTGGCGGGAGCTGATGAGCGGGTCATTCGTGCTTGAGAGGCCTCTGTGTATTGGCTATCTCGGTCCGCAGGGCAGTTTCAGTCACACCGCGGCCATGCTCAAGTTCGGCCAGAGTGTCGAATATGAGCCGGTTGCCGACATTACGAGCATCTTCGAGGAGGTGAGCAAGGGGCACTGCGATTTGGGTCTTGCACCGGTGGAGAACACTATGGGCGGGGGCGTTATAGAGACGCTCGATGCCCTGATAGACTCGGATGTCAAGGTCTGTGCCGAGGTGCTGATGGCGATACACCACAATCTTATGGCCAACTGCCCGCTTGAGGAGATTGAGAAGATATACTCCAAGCCCGAGGTCTTTGCGCAGTGCCGAAGCTGGCTGAGCGCGACTTTCAAAGGGACTCAGACCGTGCCCGTTGCTTCGACGGCCAAGGCGGCGCAAATGGCCGCCGGCGAGACCAAGGCCGCCGCCATCGGCTCAGCGGTCGCTGCAGAGCTGTACGGGCTTAGGATTGTCTGCGAGAATATCGAGGACATTCCGAACAACATAACGCGGTTCCTCGTAATCGGGCGGGAGGACGCCAAGCCGACTGGTGAAGACAAGACCGCCATACTTTTCAGCACCGCACACAAGGCAGGCGCCCTGGCGGACGTGCTGAACGTCTTCAAGCAGCACAATATCAATCTGACTAATATTGAGTCCAGGCCAAGCAGGAAGAGGCAGTGGGAATACTATTTCTTTATGGATTTCCTGGGCCACAGGACGGATGAACGCGTCAGGAAGGGACTGGAAGAGGCCGGCAAGCACTGCCTGCAGTTGTCGATATTAGGCAGCTTCCCGAGGGCGATAGAGCTGCTTTGATTGAGCTGATTGTCTGCCGGTTTCGGTCTGTGATTTTACAGGTTAGGTTTATATGCGACGCAAGATAATCAGGAGATTCTTATGAGAAAGCCGTTTGTGGCGGGCAACTGGAAAATGAATACGGACAGCCGCAGCAGTGTAAAGCTGGCCAAGGGGGTAGCCGATGGCTCTGTTGAGCTGGATAGTCCGGGTGTTGACGTGGCGGTCTGTCCGCCTTATGTCTATCTTCAGGCTGTGGCCAGTGCGGTCAGCTCGTCGAGCGTCGCGGTCGGCGCCCAGGATGTTTACTATGAGGCCAAGGGCGCTTTTACCGGCGAGATCAGCGCCTCGATGCTTAAAGACATCGGATGTACGTACGCATTGTGCGGGCATTCGGAGCGTCGGCACGTAATCGGCGAGACCGACGATCTGATAAACAAAAAGGTTACGGCTGCTATCGGCGGCGGTCTTTTGCCGATACTATGTGTAGGTGAATTGCAGTCCGAGCGTGAGGCCGGACAAACCGAGGAGGTGGTGACTCGGCACATTAAGAAAGGTCTGGCTGGTCTGAGCGATGAAAAGGTCCTTGCCGTCACGGTTGCATACGAGCCGGTATGGGCCATCGGGACCGGGCTGACGGCGACGCCGGAGCAGGCTCAGGAGGTGCACGAGTTCATACGAGGGCTTCTTGCCGAGATTTACGACAGGCGGTTGGCCGAGGAGATTCGTATTCTGTACGGCGGCTCGGTAAAGCCGGACAACGCCGCGGACCTGATGGGTCGGGCGGACATCGACGGCGTGCTCGTCGGCGGGGCAAGCTTGAAGGTCGATGATTTTGTTGCGATAATTCAGGCGGCGGTGTAGTTTCGGTCGGATCCGGCGCCTTATCGAGAGTTGAAATAATTTACGGGGAACTGATATGGTGGCTCTTCCATTTTTGGCGGTGAGTTTCATTATGAGTATCGTGGCGGTGCTGTTCGTCGTCTGCTGCCTGATTCTGATCCTGGTCATTCTGATTCAGAAAGGCCGGGGCGGCGGCTTGAGTGCGGCGTTTGGCGGCGGCGGCGCCGGTTCGATCTTAGGGTCCAAAACGGGCGACTTCCTGACCTGGCTGACCATAGTGCTCGTGGGGGTCTTTCTAATGCTCGCGGTGGTTATGGCGAAGTTCTACAGGTCTGAAGTGAGCGATTTTGGCAGCGGGCCGGTGCAGCAAAGCCAGCCTGCAGGCGCGGGGCAAGGCGCCCCGGTTGAGGATGAGAGCGCAACGACCGGTGATACAAACTCCGCCGGCGGCGCATCTTCCTCCGGCGGCTGATGACGACTGCCGCCGGGCGGGACGGAACGGCCGGGCGCAGGCTGAGGATTTGAGTTGAGAGCATGACGATATGTTAAACAGTATGACTGGGTATGGCGAGGGGCAGGGCGAGACCGACGGCATCAACTATGCCATCGAGGTCAAAGCCGTCAATAATCGCTACCTCAAGACCATCGTGAAGCTGCCGGACATCCTGGCATTTCTCGAGGAGGATGTCGAGCGGCTGCTGAGGGACAATCTCGCGCGCGGAACGGTGAATTACGTGCTTAGGTGCAAGGACGTTTCGGCCAACACGCTGTTCGACATCGACGAGTCCGCGCTGCAGACGATAGTGGAGAAGCTCGGACGCATCAAGCCCTCGACAGAGATGGCCAGGTCCATTGATATAGGCAGCCTGTTAAACCTGCCTGGAATTATTCGTCCCATGCAGCCTGACGAAGAGACGGCCGAGCGAATGAAGCTGGCAATTCTGAAAACCAGCAAGGAGGCGATAGACCGGCTCAAGCAAATGCGGGCCGCCGAAGGCTCCGCGCTCGAAGCTGATTTGAACGAGAACTGCAGCCGGATACAGGAAAGTCTCGGTCATATACGCAGACGCAGCGGCGTTGTTGTGCAGGAATATGCAAAGAAACTGAAGAAACGAGTGGACGACCTGCTGGCGCACGCCGAGCTGAAGCTGGACGAGGAAGCCCTTGCCAGAGAGGTGGCGATTCTTGCCGACAGGTCGGACATATCCGAGGAAATCGCTCGCCTGGATTCGCATCTGCAGCAGTTCGCCGCGGCCTGCGGTGGCGATGGCCAGGCCGGGCGCAGGCTCGACTTCATCAGCCAGGAGATGCTCAGAGAGGCAAACACAATTGCGAGCAAGTCCTCGGATGCGGAAATCACTCGCACCGTGGTCGATATAAAATGCCGGGTGGACCGGATAAAAGAACAGGTTCAAAACGTAGAGTAAACAGGCATCGGACAGAAAGTGACGAATTGTATATTCGTTAAGAGACGGCTGGAATGAACCGGACAAACAACACACAGGGCAGGATAGTGATAGTCAGCGGCCCGTCGGGCGTGGGCAAGAGCACCATCTGCAGGAAGCTGGCCAAGCGTCTTGATAACGCTTACCTTAGTGTGTCGGTTACGACGCGGCCGAAAAGCGACCGCGAGGTGGACGGTAGAGACTACTGGTTCGTCTCGCAAGACGAATTCCGCCGGCGCATCGACAATGGGCTGCTGCTTGAACATGCCGAGGTTTTCGGCAATCTGTACGGCACTCCGAGAGACAAGGTCGAAGATGCGCTGCAGGCGGGCAAGACGGTAATTCTCGAAATCGACGTTCAAGGCGCCAAGCAGGTCAAATCGCGCTTCCCCGAGGCGGAGATGATTTTTATTCTCCCGCCCAGCGCCAAGGTCCTGGCCGAACGGCTAAACAACAGGGGCAGGGACGACGGCGAAGTCGCCGAGCTGAGACTCGACGGGGCAAGCGGCGAGATAGCCGCGGCATGGCAGTGCTACAAACACATGGTCATAAACGATGATTTGCGCCAGGCCGTGGACGAGTGCGTGCAGATTATCGAAAACGCCAAGAGTGAATCATAGAAAAAGGAAGACAAGAAAGACGAGATACGAAAGATGATAGACGAACTCAAGAGCGAACGAATAGTCAAGAAGGTTGGCGGCAGGTTCAGGTTGACGGCTCTGGTCCAGAAGCGTCTGGCCGAGCTGCTGCAGGGTGCTCGGCCTCTCATCGACGATGTCCAGGGCAAAACTCTGCTTGAAATCGTTGTCCAGGAGATCCTGCAGGATAAGATCACGGCCGAAGGGTCCCCGCTCGACAATAAGCCGCGAGACGGCTATGTGGAATCAGGCGGCAGGGACTGAAAGGAACTATCGCAGAGAAGGGAATACCAAGAGCGCCTTGTGTAGAAAGCCTGACGTGCGGGGCCCGGTTCGGTTGGCCTTGAGCGGTCGGCTGTGCTTGACCTGCCTGGTTTCCCATTTTCTGGTTTGCGTGCACCGGCAATGCCCAGGAAAAAAACAAATTCCGACAGCCAAAAGGCCTGTGGTCGGCCCGCGATTCAAAAGGCAAAACCCAACATACTATTGGGCGTCAGCGGTGGCGTGGCCGCGTACAAGGCCGTCGATCTGGCCAGCAAGCTGACCTCGCTTGGGGCGACTGTCAAAACGGTAATGACGGAGAACGCCTGCCGGTTCGTGGGACCTAAGAGCTTTGAGGCGGTGACGTGCTCGCCCGTTTATACAAGCTTGTGGAGCTCGCCCGAAGACTACAGGAGCACCCACGTTGCCCTTGTCGATTGGGCTGACGTCATTGTCATAGCGCCTGCGACGGCCAACATCATCGGCAAGGCGGCAAACGGTATATGCGACGACTTGCTCGGCACGATCCTTTGCGCATCCTCGGCAAGGCCTGTACTGCTTGCCCCGGCGATGAACCTCAATATGTGGAACAGCCCTGCCGTGCAGAGGAACATCCAGTTTTTGAAAGAGACGGGCTTTGAGCTGATAGGTCCGGTTGAGGGTAGGCTGGCGGACGGCACGGTGGGTGTGGGCAGGATGGCCGAGCCGCAGGAAATCCTCGCGGCGATCGAGAAAATGTTATTGCAGAAGTAACGCGATAGAAAACAAGACTCCGACAAAAAGATGCACTTCCTTATCACAGCAGGCGGGACGCGGGAATACATTGACCCTGTGCGTTTTATCTCCAATGCGAGCAGCGGCAAGATGGGCTACGCCCTCGCCCGCGCGGCGCTCAAGGCCGGCCACAAAGTGACGTTGGTGACGGTGCCGACGGCCCTGCGCGAGCCGAGCGGAGCGAAGGTGGTCAAGGTCGAAACCGCCGGTGAGATGTTCGAGGCGGTCAGGAAGTATTTTGCCAGGTGCGATTGCCTGATTATGGCTGCAGCCGTGGCCGACTACACACCTGCACGACCTGCGAAAACGAAAATCAAAAAGACCGCTAAATCCCTGAACCTCAGATTGAAACCCACAACCGACATCCTAAAATGGGCGGGAAAGCACAAAAGGAAAGGCCAAATCGTCGTGGGCTTCGCACTCGAAGACAAGGCCCTGCGACCCCGCGCCGAAAAGAAGATGATGGAGAAAAATCTCGATATGATAATCGCTAACACTACTGCTGCGATTGCCGCCGAAAAGTCAACCGTTTACATTAAAACAAACTGTTTAGCCTGGCTTCCAGTTAAGAACTCAACCAAATCTGACATAGCAAAAAGGGTTGTTGCCCTGGCTGAAAGACTCTCCGTCTGAAAAACCGGCCCTCGCTGTGGGTAATTATTGAAGAAGATCATAAAAGAGATTTTCTTCAACAATATAGGTCTAACCTGCAATTTTGCAGAACTCATAAGGCCAATTGGATAAGGGGATAGGAAAATGAAGACAACAATTAAGGGAGTTATTCTATTAGCGTCGCTATTCTCGATATTTGCGGCGAGCGCAACAGCCGGCCAACCGGTGTACCCTGTCAAAGTAAGCGAGGACAAGAGGTACTTTGTCGATCAGAACGGCGATGCCGTCTTCTGGCTGGGCATTACCCAGTGGCAAATCTTCCGCGAATACACACTTGAAGAGGCTCGGATAATCCTGGAAAATGCCGGGAGCAAAGGGTTCGCCTTTGTTCAGGCAATGCTTATGGGTGTCGGCGACGGGACCCAGTCGAATGTGTACGGCCAGAAGCCCTGGATTGATAACAATCCTCTCACGCCAAACGAGGCGTATTTCAAGAACGTGGATTCCGTCATCGGGATAGCCCGGGAGAATGGCGTGGTCTTTTCGGTAACGCTTTATCATCAACGCTACCGCAAGTGTATAACAATGGAAAATGCGCGGGCATGGGCGAAGTGGCTGGCGGGGCGGTACAAGAACGCACCGAATATTGTCTGGTCCATGACACCCGAGGCCAAAGAGGAGTTTGTTCCAATTCTTCGGGAGCTGGCGGCGGGGCTGCGGGAAGGAGACGGGGGCTGCCATCTTATCACCTTCAAGCCGGACCCGGCGCCATACTCATCCAGCTTCATCCACGAAGAAAACTGGCTGGACTTCAACTCGATGCAAACATGGAACGGCGTCAAGCTGATTTATCCTATGGTGACAAAGGATTACAATCTCAAGCCCGTCAAGCCCGTTCTGATGGCCGAAGGCGCGTATGAAGCAGGCTCTGAATATGGGTTCGATGTCACTCCCCTGTGGATTCGCCGACAGGCCTACTATTCATACCTGGCCGGAGCTCACCATACTTACGGGCACAACGATAGCTGGCGTGTGCTGCCTACCTGGAAGAAGGCCCTCGATGCCCCCGGCGCCGTGCAAATGAGCATACTCAAGAAGATATTCATGGGCCGGGAAGAGTGGTGGCGCCTTGTGCCGGATCAGTCCGTCTTTGCCACCGGCGGCAAGACCGACACAGATGTCTTGAACCTGGCGGCCCGCCACAAAGACGGCAAATGGATAATGGTTTATTTAGGCGGCAAATCCTCCTTCTCCATAAATATGAATAGAATTGCCGCAGGAAACAAGCTGAGCGCATCCTGGATTGACCCGCGAACCGGCGATTCGGTTTCGATCGGCGGTCTTTCGAATGGGGCGGTGGAGTCCTTTTCGACGCCTGATGGATGGGAAGATGCTCTATTGATACTGGCGACGCACGGCGGTTAAACCAACCTTGAACTGAAAGCCTTACCTCTGCAAGAGCCGCCTCGCCGGTAATGATTTATGTATCCTTGATGCCGAGGTCGTCTTTCGTCAGTATGCTTTGGAATTTGTAGCCGGCCTGCGTGATGTTCTCTTCGGCGCCTTGCTTGCGGTCTATTACGGCGACAATCTTTTTGACCTTTG
>CAYGZM010000038.1:0-13641 GCA_964354365.1 uncultured Pirellulales bacterium | reverse complement strand
TTCTCTTCGGCGCCTTGCTTGCGGTCTATTACGGCGACAATCTTTTTGACCTTTGCACCGGCCTCGGTGATGACTTTGGCAGCCTCAATGACCTGTCCGCCGGTGGTGGCGATATCCTCGACGAGCAGCACCACGTCGCCCTTTTTCAGCGCGCCCTCGACCATTTTGCCCGTGCCGTAGCCCTTTTTGCTGTTGCGAATGATTACCCAGTTCTTGCCCGTCTCCATCGCTGTAGCCGCCGCCAGCGCCACCCCGCCCAGCTCGGCCCCGGCGATAAGATTGACATCGTCGCTCATGTGTTTGGCGAATTCTTTCCCCAGTGCCTTTAGTATGTCCGGGCAGGTCTCGAAAAGGTATTTATCGAGGTAATACCTGCTCCGCTTGCCGCTGCGAAGAACAAAATCGCCTTCCAGATACGCCGTCTGCTTTATACGCTTTATCAGTTCTTCCCTGGTCATTTTCATTTTCCTTTTTGCCACAAAGACACGAAGGCGCCAAGATCACGAGGTGTTTGTTCCGTATAGTGTGCACCAGGATACCGGTCGCCTGCCTGGTAAATCCATTTCTTTCAGTTTCTTTGTGCCTTGGTGGCTGTTTTTCAGACGTTCAGCTCCACCTTTCTGGTCAGTTCCTTGCGGTATTTTTTGCGGATGGGCGTTACGATGTCCCTGATGAATTCATCGACCTGCTGCGGCGCCCTGCCGACGTAGCTTTTCGGGTCGAGGACCTTGTCGAAATCGAGTTTTGCGAAGGCCATATCCGCTTTGAGCCGGCCGATCAAGTCGTTGGGTCTGCCCAATTTTTTTACCTGCGCGGCGGCGGCCTGGGAGTGCAGCCTGATTCTCTCGTGCAGTTCCTGGCGGTTGCCGCCGGCCTTTACCGCAGCCATAAGGATATTTTCGGTGGCCATAAAGGGCAGCTCGGCGGCGACGTGGGCCGCTATCACGTTGGGATAGACAACTATGCCGTCCGTGACGTTGATGAGTATCTCCAGAATGCCGTCAACCGCCAGGAACGCCTCCGGGATCACGATTCTCCTGTTGGCCGAGTCGTCGAGCGTCCGCTCGAACCACTGCTCGGACGCCGTCATAGCCGGGCTCGACGCCAGGCTGAGCACAAACCTGCTAAGCGCCGTTGTTCTTTCGCATCGCATCGGGTTTCTTTTGTAGGCCATTGCCGATGATCCGATTTGCGATTCTTCAAAAGGCTCCTCCATCTCTTTGAGGTTCGCCAGCAGGCGCACGTCGTTACAGAGCTTGTGTGCCGACTGCGCGACCAAGGCCAGGGCGTTCACTACAAGGGTGTCGATCTTTCGCTGGTACGTCTGGCCGGTGACTACGCAGGTCTGTTTGAAACCGAACGCCGCAGCCACCGCCTTGTCAAGCTGCTTGACCTTGCTGTGGCTGCCGTCGAAGAGCGCCAGGAACGAGGCCTGCGTGCCGGTCGTGCCCTTGACGCCCCTGAAGGGCAGCGTCGCGAGGCGGTGCTCGATTTCGGCAAGGTCCATCGCAAATTCGTAGCACCATAGCGTCGCCCGCTTGCCGACAGTAGTCAACTGGGCCGGTTGATAATGCGTGAAGCCCAGGGTCGGCAGGTCGCGGTGCTTCTTGGCGAATTTAGCCAGCAGGTTTATCACCGCCGCGAGTTTGGCTGCAATGATCTCGAGCGCCTCGCGCATAATTATCAGATCGGCGTTGTCGCCGACGTAGCAGCTTGTAGCGCCGAGGTGGATTATCGGTGCGGCCTTCGGCGCGACGGCGGCAAACGTATGCACGTGCGCCATTACGTCGTGGCGGAATTCCTTCTCAAAGCGGGCGGCCTTCTTGAAATCGATATCGTCAAGATGCCTTGCCATCTGCTTTATCTGGCCGTGTGTTATGTCTAAGCCGAGCTTCATCTGCGCCTTTGCCAGCTCCAGCCAGAGCCTCCGCCACGTGCTGAACTTCTTCTGCGCGCCGAAAAGCTCAGCCATTTCCCGTGAAGCATTCCGCTCAACAAGCGGACTTGTGTATATGTCTCTGTCTTCTGCCATTTCTTTCCTTTTTCGCCTTATTTGTGGGCGATTTTTGCCTGGCGTTCGGCCAGGAGTATCTCAATTTCTTTAATGTCTTCTTCGCTCAGTCTCCAGTCTCCTGCCGGCGCTGTCTCTTCAATCTGGGCCGGCCTTCGCGCGCCGACTATGGCGGCGGTGACTTCGCTTCGACGAAGCACCCAGCTTATCGCCAGTTGCGCGCAGGTCCGTCCGTTCCGCCCGGCGACTTCCTTCAATTCCTCAACAAGCTCCATTGTCGCGCCGAACTGCGGCTCCAGAAAGTCGGGATTTTTCCTGCGGTGGTCGTCGGGCGCCAGAGCCGCGAGCCTTTCGGGGCTGAACTTGCCGGTCAGAAGGCCTCTTTGCATGGGGCTGTACGCGACGACTCCGATATTATTGACAGCGCAGTAGCCCAACAATTCCTCCTCGGCCTCGCGATGGAGCATGCTGTAGGGTGGCTGGAGCGAGACCGGCTCACAAATCCTGCGGACGCGTTCGAGGTGCTCGACTGCGAAGTTGGAGACGCCCAAATATCGAACCTTGCCCTGTTCTTTGAGCCGGACCATTTCCTCCCAGGCCTCTTCGACGTCCTCATCCGGGTCGGGCCAGTGCATCTGGTAGAGGTCTATTACGTCGATGCCGAGCCTTCTAAGGCTGTCGTGGCATTCTTTGCGGATGCTCCGTTTCTTGAGGCAGGTTACTTTTTCTTTCCTTTCATTCCAAAGAATTCCGCATTTCGTCGCTATGAACGGCTTTGCGCCGGTCTGCCCGAGGGCCTGGCCGATAAGCTCTTCGGAATGGCCCAGCCCGTATGCCGGGGCGGTATCTATCCAGTTTATGCCCATATCGAGGGCCTTGAGGATTGCGGCGATTGCTTCATCGTCGTCCTGCGGCCCCCAGCCGAATTGCCAGGGCCCACCCATCGCCCATGTGCCCAAGCCGACGGTCGTCAGCTCCAGTCCCGTACTGCCCAATCGTCTTGTCTGCATCAGTTGCGCTCCGGGAGTTTCAGTCCGACGGATAGGATATTACGATTGCCGGGCTTTATCAATACTTTTGTGCTTTAACCCGAACCGGCATTTTGCTATATATAGGCGAGCTTAACACCTGGTTCGAGCAAATATGAAGAAAAGCGGCTTAACTCAGAGGGTTCTTCTTGGCCTGTTGCTGGTACTGCTGTCGGTCTTTTTCTACGCCCTGCACTACGCGCTTTTTAGAGATGCTCATCATATCTTCCTTTACCTGGTTGGCGATATTGCATTTGTATTCGTAGAGGTGCTGCTCGTTACGCTGATTATTCAGCATTCATTGAGCGAGAGAGAAAAGCGGTCGATGCTGCGCAAGCTCAATATGGTCATTGGGGCCTTTTTCAGCGAGGTGGGCACGCCTTTGTTGGAGTATTTCCGGGCCTTCGACGCGAATGCCGCCGGGCTTTCCAGCCTTATGATTGTTGATGATACCTGGTCGCCGGAGCATTTCGACCAGATGAAAAAGTCGCTCAAAAATCATAATTTCAAGATCGACGCCCGCGTCGGCGACCTCGAGGGACTGGTGAAGTTCATCGTCGGCAAGAGAATCTTTTTGCTGGGCCTGCTTGAGAACCCGAATTTGTTGGAGCACGAGTCATTTACAGAGCTTCTCTGGGCGGTTTTTCATTTGTCGGACGAGCTGTCGCACAGGAAAGACGTCAAAAACCTCCCCGAGAATGATTTCAGCCACCTCGCCGGCGATATCAAGAGGGCGCATCATCTTCTGGTGCGTGAATGGCTGGCGCACATGGAACATCTCAAGAACGAATATCCATACCTGTTTTCCCTTGCCGTGCGAACGAATCCATTCGATCCGAACGCCTCTGCCGAGGTGCGTTGATTGGAGGTGATAGTTGGCGTGCGGGTGGGGGGTGCCGAGACCAATCAGGGAGTGGGGCGGCGGTACTGCCGGTTTATGGAAGGGGGTCTTGCCATACCTCGACAGGTCTGGTCTTGAATCGCCATGGGGCCGCACTGTTGGTCTCAATGCTCTTGTCCTTCGGAGGCACGTGCAGGCCGCTGACAGCCCAGCCTATATTCGCGTCGAAGCGGCTGATTCGCTGCCCGGCGTACAGTGAGCACTCGTAGAGGAATTGGACGTAGCCGATAAAGGGCTTGTGCTTCTCGAAGAATTTCGGCTCTTGTTCGAGAATCCATTTTGCCAGGGCCTCTGCGTCGCTGGCCCACGGTACATCCATCTTCATGTACCTTTGGAGGTATTCTTCGTATTGGGCGCGGCCTCTTCGTGTCACCTGGACCTGTCCGGTGTAGTGGCGCTTGGGCTGGTTGCCGCTGGCGGCGACTTTGTGCTGCATGACCTGCCAATCCGACCAGTGCACGGCGTCGGGGCTGTGGCGAACAAACACAATACCGCCGGATGGCAGGTGGCTCTTGCCTGCTGCAGTGAATGGCTTGATGTCCGGCTCGATCTCAATGGTGATGTTACCCGATTGAATGGGCCTCCACCACAGACCGACCGCTATTGGCATAGTCTCAATCCAGAAATCTCGGGAGGCGTTTTGGAGTCCGTCCCAGCCGAGGCCCTCTTCGTTCAGAGTGACCTTGTCGTCTGCCGCCCATTGGGCCCGCGTCCGAGCCTGATTTGGGTCGGTGAAATCTATGGAGAATTCATTTCCGCCGATAATCGCGGCGCAGGCGGAGCCGCCCAGCAAGGTACACGTGAGGATTGAAATGAGAACGGTTCGCATCTTCTGTCCTTTCTGATACAGGTTTTCTTCGTTGCACAGCGTTCATCTATACCTATTAGACACGGGAGCAGAGAGAAAGTAATAGAGAAAGTCTATCAAATTCAGCCAAACTCGGAATTCCGAGGCGCCAAAAGGCCCCGGTTTTGATCACCCGTATCTCACGCCGGGGTAGTAGAGAAGATTCACCACGTGGAGCCACACCGGGTCCAGGACAAAGCCCACAACGTTCCAGGCGACAACAAGGCCGATGATTCTGAGACCCGGCTGTTGGACAATCTGACAGTATCGCTCGGCGGTGCTGTCGCTGAGGAACAGCACCAGAACGCCGCTGCCGTCAAGCGGCGGCAGCGGCAGCAGGTTGAATACCAACAGGATCAGATTGAGCGAAAACCAGATACTCACCACAGTCGCCACGGCGTTTATCCAGCCGGGCGATTCGGCTGCCGTGACCTGCACAAATTCCACTGTCTCGGGCTGGTGAAAGACGCCCAGAAGCATTCCGCCGCGGATTGCCGCTGCGGCTATCGCCACGAGAATCAGGTTAGCTGTCGGCCCTGCCAGGGCCATCCAGGCGGCCTTGCGCCGGTTGCGCTGCACCCAGTACGGATCGACCGGCGCACTGGCCCAGCCGAGCATCCATCCGAAGACGGCGTAGGACAGTATCGGCAGGATTATCGTGCCAAACGGCTCCCTTCTGATATGCGGCAGAGGGTCCAACGTAACCTGGCCGTGATGATAGGCCGTCGGATCGCCGAGTTTCAGCGCGGCGAATGCGTGCGCCGCTTCGTGGCAGGTCATCGCCACGATCCAAACACCAAACCAGATTAAACCCAGCCCGGGATCCATAAGGTCCTCAGCTCCCCGGCGAAACCTGATAGGTCCGGCTCGCCCTGGTCTCGAACTCGACGAGGTTTTCTCCTGCGGCGGTAGTCTTGGCAGCCTTGCCGTCGCACGTCACCTTCACGGGCCGGGCGGTGCGGATTTTGCAGTCGTTGCCTAAAAGCGAGCGGATAGCGGCGGATGTGAGCTTGCCGTCCGTCCAAGCAATGTCAACCTCGAATCCGCCTCGCGCTCGCAGGCCCTTTACCGAACCGGCAGGCCAGGCCTTCGGCAGGGCGGGCAGCAGATGAATCTCGCCGGCGTGACTCTGTAGCAGCATCTCGGCTATGCCGGCACACCCGCCGTAGTTGCCGTCGATCTGAAAGGGCGGATGGTTGTCGAACAGATTCGGGTGGGTGGATTTCACCAGAAGGGCCGTGACATTTTCCTGGGCCTTGTCGCCCTGGAGGAACCTCGCCCAGAAATTGATTATCCACGCCCTGCTCCAGCCCGTATGTCCGCCGCCGTTTGCGAGTCGAAACTCGATACTCTTTTGTGCCGCCGCCATCATCGCAGGCGTCCGCTGGAATGTGAGCTGCCTGCCCGGATGGACCGCGAACAGGTGCGATACGTGTCTATGGCCGGGTTCAGGCTCCTTGAATTCATCGGCCCATTCCATCAGTCGCCCGTCTGAGCCGATCTTCGGCAGCGCCAGCTTCTCGCGCGCAGCGACAACCTGCTCGATGAAATCATCTTTGATGCCCAAAATTTCCGCCGCCTCGATGAGGTTGGTGAAGGTGTCCCAGATTATCTCCTGGTCCATCGACGGGCCCATCGAGAGGTTCACCCTCTTTCCATTCGGGGCCTCGAAGGCGTTTTCAGGGGAGTTCGACGGGCCGGAGACGAGCTTGCCGGTTTTCGGATCCTCGACGAGCCAGTCAAGCAGAAAGAGCGAGGCCTCTTTTAGTATTGGATAAGCCCTGTTTTTGAGAAACTCTTTGTCGCCTGTGAAGCGGTAGTGCTCCATAAAATGCTGCGTGCACCAAGCGGCGCCCATCGGCCACATCCCGTAGCCGACGCTGCCGACTGGGCTGGTCCAGAGCCATGCGTCGGTCGTGTGGTGGGCGACAAAGCCCCGGCAGTTATACACGTCGCGCGCGGTCTTTCGGCCCGCTGGCACCAGCGCCTCGGTCAGTCTGAAGAAAGGATCGTGACATTCGGACAGGTTGCAGACCTCAGCGGGCCAGTAGTTCATCTGGATATTGATGTTGATGTGGTAGTCCGCGTTCCAGGGCGCGGCGATACTGTCGTTCCAGAGGCCCTGCAGGTTGCTCGGCATACAGCCCGGCCGCGAGCACGATATCAGAAGATACCTGCCGAACTGAAAGTACAAGCTCACCAGCGCCGGGTCCTCGGCGCCGTCACTGAGCGCCCGGAGTCTCTCGTCGGTGGGCCCGGCGGCTGCCGGCGTCGAACCCAGGTCCAGATCCACGCGCCGGAACAGCCTGCGGTGCTCGGCAATGTGGTCGGCCCTGATTCGCTCGAAGCTCCTCCTGCCGACCGCCGCAAGCCGCTCGGCACAGACTTTAGCGAGGTCCCTCTTGAGTGGTTCGTAGGGTTTGTCGAAGTTGTAGTCCGTCGCCGCCGCCAGGAACAATGTCACGGCGTCGGCGTTGGTGATTGAAATGTCGTTGTCCTTTATCGCGACCACGCCGCCTTGTGGTTTGGCTTGAAGCCGGGTGTGATATTTGACGCCTTTATGCTTGCCGTTATGGCTTGCCTGTCCGAACATAGCCAACGTATCATTCCCAACAGGCTCGACCTCGAAATCGGCGGGGCGATCCAGTCCGACCTCGACGCTGATACCGCCCGGCTTGTCCGCCGTCAGACGCACCACCACGGCCTGATCGACCGGGCTGGCGAAGACCTCGCGCTTGTACGTGATGCCATCCATCTTGAAAGTCGTTGTTGCTGTGCCGGTGTCGAGATCGAGCCGGCGCTCGTAGGATTCGGTCGCGGGCGACACATAAGCGGAAGTCGAATCCGACGCAGGCCCGATAGTCGCCGAAGGGGTCATTGCTCCTGGGCCGCCGACATTGGCTACGACAATAGCGATAATGTTCTCGCCCGCCTTGAGATATTTGCTGACGTCGAAGCTGTGCGGCTTGGAGTAGTCGCTGGTTTTGCCTGCCTCTTTGCCGTTCACATATACCGTTCCCCGGTCGTCAATGGGTCCGAGGTTCAAATAATGGCCGACGCTTTTGACCTGCTCGTCCGTAAGCTTGAAGGTGCTGCGAAAGACGGCTTTTTTGCTCGGCGCCACCGAGGCCTCGCCTTTGACGAACCTGCCCGACTCGGCCAGCAGCTTGGTCCAGCTCGAATCATCGTAATCCGGCTGTACATACTCGCTCTTTTCAGGGTCGTCCTCGCCGCCCCGACGCCAACTGGTAAGGGCAAGAACGGCATTGTCCTTGTCCGCGTCCTTGTCCTTGCCCCCGGTCATCCTGATCCGCATATCGCCGACCGTCTGGTAGCTTCGCGGCGAGATGTCAGGACCCATGACCTCTCTCTGGATAATCGACTGCGCTTCGGAGTGCTTGCCTTCGAAGATGAGCTTTCTCGCCTCGGCGATATGCGTGTAGGCGCCGGCGCGGTCCTGGGCGACCGGCGGACCGGCCCAAAGCGTGTCCTCGTTGAGCTGAATCCGCTCGACCGTGGTCCCGCCGAAGACCATAGCTCCAAGCCGACCGTTGCCCACCGGCAGCGCCTCGGTCCACTTCTGCGCAGGCCGGCGGTACCATAGTTGAAGGCCAGACCAATCTTTGTCGTTTAGACTGCTGATTTGGGCCTTCTGCGCCGAGTCGGTTACGCATCCGACAATCAGGCAACCAAAGAACAGGATGAAAAAAGTGAGTCTCAACAAGCATTCACTTGTGGTCTTCAGCGTTCGGGCTTGTTTGCTTTTCATTTCGGATTCTCTCAGAATAACATTTGCGGCTATTGTTCAGTTGCTACGATATAGGTCTTGTTGGCCTTCGTCTGGAATTCGACGACGTTTTCTTCGGGGCTTGTCGTTCCAACGGTCTTGCCGCCGGATGTCACCTTGACCGGCGCGCCGGTTCGGATTCTGCAGTTGTTGCCCAACAGCGAGCGGATAGCAGCGGTGACCAGCTTGCCGTCCTTCCAGGCGATGTCCACCTCGAATCCGCCGCGTGCGCGGAGGCCCTTGACGCTGCCGCTGGGCCATGCGCTCGGCAGGGCGGGCAGCAGATGAATCTCACCGGCGTGGCTCTGCAGGAGCATCTCGGCGATGCCGGCCGTGCCGCCGAAGTTGCCGTCTATCTGGAAGGGCGGGCACGAGTCGAACATGTTCGGATATATCCGCTGCGGAGTCAGCAAATTGGCGAGCATCTTGTAGGCGTGGTCGCCGTCCTCAAATCTCGCCCAGAAATTCACCTTCCAGGCCATCGACCACCCCGTGCCGCCGTCGCCTCGAAACTCCAGCGACTTCTTCGCGGCTGCGAAGAGGTCCGGCGTCCCGCGACGCGTGATCTCTTTTCCCGGATGCAGGCCGAAAAGGTGCGAGACGTGCCGGTGCTGGTTCCTGGGGTCGTCCTTGTCTTCGAGCCACTCCTGGAGCTGGCCGTATTGGCCAATCTGGTTCGGTGCGATACGGCTTTTCAACTCCGTCAATTGCCCGCGGAAAGCCTTATCAATGTTCAGGACCTCTGAAGCTGTGATGCAGTTGGTCAGCAAATCGCGGATGATTTGATGGTCCATCGTAGGCCCCGCCACGAGACCGCCGTTCTCCGGCGAATTGGAAGGCGTGCTGATTAGCCATCCGGTTTTCCGGTCCTCAATCAGAAAATCGGCGAAGAATTGCGCGGCGCCTTTCATTATGGGATAGGCCCTCTTTCTGAGAAAGGCCTCATCGCCGGTAAAGGCGTAATACTCCCAGAGGTCCTGGCACAGCCACGCCCCGCCTGTTACCCAGATTCCGTGGTCCGACGCATTGATAGGCGCGGTCCCTCGCCAGAGGTCGGTATTATGGTGCAGCACCCACCCTCGGCAGCCATAATGGACTTTAGCGGTCTTGCTGCCGGACTCCGCCACATCCTCGATTAAATCGAAAAGCGGCGCGTGGCACTCCGACAGATTTGTGACTTCGGCAGGCCAGTAGTTCATCTCGGTATTGATATTGGTCGTCCACTTGCTTTCCCAGGGTGGATTGAGGCTTTCATTCCATATACCCTGGAGGTTGGCAGGCTGACTGCCGGGACGCGAGCTTGCAATCAGAAGATACCGACCGAACTGAAAGTAAAGTTCGACGAATTGCGGGTCGTTCTGCTTTACGAAATCGGCGATACGCCGGTCCGTGGGCTGGTTGGCTGCATCGCTTGTGCCCAAGTCGAGATCGACCCTGCGGAACAACGCGCGGTGGTCCGCAACGTGCGCCGCGCGCAAGGACTCGTAGCTCTTCTGGCTGACGGCCTTGACGGTGCGCTGGCACAGCGCCTGTGGGTCGCCACTTACGTCCCGGAAGCTCTTGAAACTTGTGGCGGCGGCAAGCACCAGCGTTGCGGAGTTGGCGTCGGTCACGCTTATCTTCTCTGAGCCAACCGCCAGCCTGCCGCCTTCGACCGATGCTCGCAGACGCGACTCAAATTTCAGCACGTTCGGCGCCCGCCCTTCGATTTGCTCGCCCGTGAAACCGGTGAGCCGGCCTCGCATCGCCAGGATGTTTTTGTCCACCGCAACTGTCCGGGCGTCGGTGTGCGGGCTGTCCATCGTGGCGGTGAAGGTCAATTTGCCGGGCTTGTCACTCGTCAATCGCACAACAATCACCTGGTCCGGGAAGCTGGAGAAGACTTCCCGGGTGAAGGTCGTATCGCCGATTCGATAGCGAACCGTCGCCAAGGCTGAATCGATGTCCAGTTCTCGGCGATAATCGGTGACGTTGTCGTGGCCGGGAAAAGTCAAACGCAAATCACCGAACGGTTGATACTGCTCCTGGCGAAGGGGAACGCTCATCATCTCTTCCATTGCCAGCTTCTCGGCTTCGCGCTGTTTACCGTCGAAGAGGAGCTTGCGGACTGCTGCTAAGTGCTCGGCGGCCCCCTCGTGATGGTATTCGTGCGGGCCTCCGGTCCACAGCGTATCTTCGTTGAACTGCAGTCGCTCGTTTAGCGTGCCCCCGAAGACCATCGCACCGAGCCGCCCGTTGCCGAGCGGCAGAGCCTCGGTCCATTTTTCGGCAGGTTGGCGATACCATAGCTTCAGGTCATTCCAAATCCCGGCGTCAGGCAGGCTGCTTCCAGCCTGTCCGGCCCGACCGACCACACACCCGCCAGCCGACAAGCAAAGAGTTGCTGCAAAGCAGGCAAGCACTGCGAACATCAAAGCTGCGGCGACTCGGCGATTGGCCGTCCGGGAGTCTGCGCTGGCCAAAACTACCGATTCGCGCCCTCCAATCAACGATTTATTCCTATTGTTCTCCATCTTCTGCTCCTGATAGAAGGCTTCTGCAAAATTGCAGGCGTAGGGTGGGCTTCAGCCCACCACTTCGGTGGGGCAAGCCCCACCCTACCCAGAAAAAATCGTTCCTTCGACTTCCTTCGACGGTGCTCAGGATGGTGAGCCTGTCGAACCATTTTACAGAACTCATTGCTCCCAATACGGTTGGCTTCGTTGAGCCCTCCTGCAATTTCCGGCTGCCGGGGATATGCCCGGCTATTCTTTCCGCTCGTCGAGGTATTTTTTGAGCTTATCGCCTTGCAGTATATACTCTGCCCGCTCGGGAAACAGCTTTGCTGCGTCCTCCGGGTCGATGCTCTCGAACCAATAGGTCTCTTCCCGTTGCAGCAGGCTTTTCGATATGCCCTTGCGCTCGTTTAGACACACCAATTGATAAAAGCCTCGCCCATCCAGAGGCATCAGCTTCACCACGTGCGCGGCATCCGGACCTGGCCAGCCCCGCAAGGAGCCCGTGGGGTCTGCGGACCCCTTGGCGGCAGCGCCTTCGGGTTCGATCTGGACAATATGCGTGGGCGTGACTCGCCCGCCGGCCTCGATTATATCCACAACGATCTCTTTCCTGTCGCTGTCGAGCATCTGCGCGAGAAGCTGCTCGATCAACACCTCCGGCACCGCCGCGGCGCCGATATAGTAGCTGCTCTCTTTGGGCTCCTCGCCGAGCGTGGTGACAGTTAATATCCCGGCCTCGTCCAGGGATATTGCGGCGCCCTCTCTCTCAGCAGCGATGCCGGCGCTCTTCCAGGCGAACCGGTCGAAACGCCATACGAACCGGTCGAAACGATTATCACTTTGAAAAGAGCTCACCTCCTCGTGGACGAAAAGACCTTTGATGTAATATAGGCTCGCGGCCTGTATGTTCAGCTCGCTGCCCGGCCCCGTATCGACGAGGACGTCGGATGTAAAGCCCACGATGGTTCCTCTCGCGTCTCTGATCAGAAAGAGACTCTGACGATTCTGGTTGTCAAGAAACGCGACGATGCCTTTGCCCTTCATCTCGGCAATAATTTGACCGCCCGCGTCGAGCAGCGGACTGTCGATAACGCTCAGAGACTCGGCGATCCGCCGGAAAACGCTCTCAGCCAAGCCGGCGTCGCCCGTACTCTCGTGGACTTCGATCTCGAGTCGGGCGTTGTACGGCAGCTTTGCCATGCCGAAGAAAGTGTTAAACCACGCACCCGGTTTTTGTATATGGACCCAGTCAACAGTAATGGCGTGCGCATCTATCCGGCCCGTCTGCACAATCTTGCCTTCAAGCACACGCTCTTGCTGCTCAAACCGTGTCTGAGGCCCGGTAGTCTCGGTTGGCGACAGGTATCGGCAGCGGGCCGCGCCGGTCGGCCTCGATGAGCCTGGTCCAAATGTGCTGCCTATAGTGAAGCCGTTCTGCTGGTGTTCCCATCGTTTGGCGCTTTTCCAGCCGTTGCCCTCCGGCATGGACACCGACAGACCCGCATGCGTCAGTGCTATCGGCTCCGAAAGCACAACGCGGGACCTCATCGCAACCACCAATTGCGCCGACAGCACAGCCGCGACAAAAAGCCCCAAAAACGCTACTTTCGCACCGATCCGGTTTCCTATTTCATAAGTCTCATCCATATATCGAATAATAGTAATTGCCCGCGGTGTTTTTGGCAAGCCCGCCGGTGATTGGGCGGCGGTAGAAAATATGGAACGACCGGCCCCCGCGTTGCAGAGGTCGTCCTATGCCGATAATGAGCGTATGCGATAAAGTGGGATGGTCCCACTGATAATTGTGGGTTGTCACCTTGCGGTAACAGAGCCGCATACAACCGAAAGGAGCCGATCATGGACAATTGTACCACTTATGTAGCAATGGACACGCACAAGAAACAGCACAACGTGGCAGTATTGCAGCACTGTATGCAGCGGCTGGCCTCGTTGGACAAGCAGGTCGAAGAGCTGGCCTGGCGTCCGGAATATCGAAAGGTCGTCGCTTTGCTGAGGTGTTTCAAGGGCATCGATACATTGACGGCCATGATGCGTGAATATCAATTACAGGGCAAGTCCAGGACTGCATGACTGGGGATGTTCTTTCATCAGCCCTCCTCCGAAGCGGGCTAATGGACGTGAAATAATGACTTTGAGTTAAGGATTGAACGGATGACCTACGGTGCAGGCACGACAAGAGCCATGGGCGGCGCACCCTATGTGACAGGCCCGCTCCGGCGGACCGGACTCACGACCGTAGAGCGCCCGGCTCTCGACGGAGAATATCCATGTCGGCTCTGGCCCGCCGCTGGCGGACTAATCCACGAATATCAGACTGATTCATCGTCGAAGCCGCCTGCACCGAAGTCTTCCCATACGACAATGCAACAAACGAAAAACAAGCTGAAAACATATTGACAAAGGTCGTTCCATATCAGGGTGGGCTTCAGCCCACCACTTCGGTGGGGCAAGCCCCACCCTGCCGAGAAAAAATCGTTCCTTCGACTTCGCTCGGGATGGTGAGCCTGTCGAACCATTGTTGATTTTTTCTTTTCGATGGCAACGTATT
>CAYGZM010000037.1:6460-29437 GCA_964354365.1 uncultured Pirellulales bacterium | reverse complement strand
TTTGTGAGGCTCAGGCGTTTGGTTCGGGCGGTTCGAATTTGTAGCCGATTTCGCGAATGGTGTGGATGAAGGCGGGGTGGTGGGGGTCGGGCTCGATTTTGCCTCTAAGGGTGGTTACGAACCGGTCGATACTGCGCTGGCCGCTGAAGCAGTCGTAACCCCAGACGCCGTTCAGTATCTCGTCACGCGTAAGCGCCCGGCCCGGCCTCTTGACAAAGAACTCCAGCAGCGCAAACTCCTTGGGCGAAAGATCGATCTGCTCCGCGTCACGAGTGAGCTTTCTGGCAGGGATATCCAGCCGGCAGCCGCCGAATTCATAAACATCCTGCTCGGCCTGCCTTCGCCGCCGCAGGAACGCCGCGGTGCGGGCCAGAAGCTCTTTTACGCTGAACGGCTTGGTGACATAGTCATCGGCGCCCAGATTCAGGCCCAATATCACATCCGATTCTTCGCCCTTGGCGGTCAGCATAATTATCGGCATATCAAGATGCTCATTACGGACCAGCCGGCATATCTCATAGCCGTTAATCCTGGGCAGCATAATATCGAGGATAACCAGGTCGGGCTTGCTGTTGAGCGCCGCGTTTAGCCCATCTTCGCCGTCGGCTGCGGCCAGGACGCGGTAGCCGGCAAACTCGAAGTTGTCCTTCAGCCCCCGCAGCATCGTCGAATCATCTTCAATTATCAGGATTGTTTCCATTCTCTTGGGCCGATTCAAATTTGTAACCAACACCTTCTACCGTGCGAATGAAGGTCGGATTATTCGGGTCCTGTTCGACCTTGTTCCGCACCGTAATGACAATGGCGTCAACGTCTCGTAAAGTGATGAAGTGGCAATAGCCCCACACGCCATCGCGTATTTCACTGCGGGTCAGGGCGCATCCGGCCTTTCGAAGGAACAGATGCAGCATTTTGAATTCCCCGGGCGTAAGCTCGACTTCTTTCCCGTCGCGTCTGAGTGCGCGGCCGGCGACATCAACCCGGCAATTGCCGAATTCATAAGACGCAGGCTCATCCCTTCTTCTGCGCCGCATAGTCGCTTGTGCCCGGGCCAGAAGCTGCTTTACGCTGAACGGCTTGGTGACATAGTCATCTGCGCCCAAATTCAGGCCCAATATCACATCCGATTCTTCACCTTTAGCGGTGAGCATAATTATCGGCACATCAAGGTTCTTCTTGCGAATGTTACTGCATACTTCATAACCGTTCATTTTGGGCAGCATAATATCGAGGATGACCAGGTCAGGGTCCTCGGCCAGCGCCGCGGTGAGGCCCCATTCGCCATCTCGGGCGGTCTTGACGCGATACCCCTTGAACTCAAAGTTGTCCTTCAAGGCCCGCAGCATAGCCGAATCATCTTCAATTATCAGAACGGTATCCATACGACCTCGTTTCAACCGGGCGCCGGCAGCTTCACCGTGAAGGTGCTTCCTTTGCCTGGTTTGCTTTCGACGGTAATTGTTCCTTTGTGCGCATCGACGATAAACTTGGCTATGGACAAGCCCAGTCCGCAGCCCTCGGCCCGCCGGGAAAGGCTGCGGTCGGCCTGGTAAAACCGGTCAAATATCTTTCTTGTCTGTCTGCGGGTCATTCCTATCCCGTTATCATTCACCGAGAAGCAAACAGAACCGTCTTCCGCGAACGCCTTCAATTCAATTTGCTTGTCATCATAGGAGTATTTGCAGGCGTTATCCAGCAGGTTGACGAGCACTGTCGCCATAGCATCCCGGTCGGCCAGGACATCGGGCAAATCCTCGGCAATTTCAATTCGAAGATGGCATCCGTATTGGGCGAATTTGGTCTTTACCGCGTCGGCGGCGGCGCTGGCAATATCAGCGGGGCCTGTCGGCGACATATCGAAAGCCCGCTTGTTCCGCTCCATCCTTGAGAACGTCAGGAAATTATCAATCAGTCCGCTGAGCCTTTTGTTTTCCTTGCAGATCAGCTCCAGGTATTCTTTCGCCTGCTGCTGATCTTTATAGTTGCCGTCGAGCAGGGTGTCGGCTAAGACGCGCATCGATGCCAGCGGCGTCTTGAGCTCGTGCGAGACGGTCGCAATAAAATCGTTCTTTAGCCTGTTGAGCTTCATTTGCCTGCCGAGCGCCTGGGCCGCAAAGCCCCCGGCTGCAAGGATCAGGACGATAACCAATACGCCCGCCCAGATGTAAATTGCCGCCTGCCTGCTCGCCGCTTTTTCGAAAACATCGGCATCCCGGAAGTACAGACGTACCTGCCACCCGGGAAAATGCGGCCCCAGCGAGGCCCGGACAAAAGGCTCGCCCGTCGGGTGCTCGCGCCCGGCGAGCAGACGGCCGGCGTCGTCGAGCACTTCGTAGGCCACATCCGAGCCGGTGAACTTATCCTCAAAAACGCCAAAATCACTGCGGACCCGGTCAGCGGACCAAAGCGACAGAAAACCTGTGCCCGCCGCCTGCCGATACGACCCGTATATGTCACCGGAGACATCCAGCCGATGCACACTCTCGGGCGCCCATTGCCGCAACAACGCACCCTCACTATAGCGATGAGCGGCCTCCGCGGAAAGTCTCTCTGCCGCCAACAGCTTCTTTGTCTTTTCAATCAGAGGTCGTAGTTCTCGCACGTTCGGGTCCGGGCTTTGTTCGGCCAATTGTATGGCTTTGGTCTGGATGAATATCCGAGTCCCCGAGTCCATCGGCAGAAAGTATGTCGAGGTCGAGTCAGGCTCATAGTTGCCTGCCGTATCGACCAGGCGAGGCAAAGCCAGCGAGCGACCCGGCTCGTCTTTGAGCATCTCGGCCAGCATTACTCTCGCCTTGGCAGCCAAAGAAACCGAGGCGGCAGACGTCCCGTGCGATAGTCCGTCGTAGCCCGCGCCTTCACAGTGTATCCTTGCCATCTCGATCAGGCCGCGTTTCCTGTAGCATCTTGCGGCTCCGAGCCTGGCCTTTCGCCGCAAGTGCTCATCCTCGGTCGCCGTGGCCAAATTCATATAAATGTTCGCCGCCTCGGTGAAATTGCCCTCGGCAAATTCCAGCTCCCAGGCCTCGGTGAACTCTTCAGGCATCTCCGGCTCGAGCCAGTTTGAATCGAGAATGGGATATGCAAGCTCGCCCGAGCCGTCATAAACAAGGACCCCTTCCGCAGTCGGCCCATCAAGCACCAATGATGCGAATGCTTCGACAGCGTTGGAATCGGCGCGCGTTTCAATGCCCATCGTCCGCTTGGCCCAGACCTCATTAACGGCCCCGCCCAGGTCAGCAACACGCTTGCTGTACTCATCTATGAGTATCTGGCGCGCCGCCATCCGCACATTCTCCACCGCCTGGGTCATAAACCACAGCAGGCAGACGGTGGGCAATATCACCGCTATCGCGAGCAGCAATATCACCCACCGTAACTGGCCCGATGAATTTTTGTTGAACCCGTTCATTTATTTCTGTTCAGTGTCTTTTAGCTGTGTCAGCATCGTAATCGCCGCCTGAGCGTTGCCCTTTACCAGAGGGTCCTTGTCCTGGAGCGCCTTCTCCAGAACAGGCACAGCCTTCTTGTCGCCATACAATCCGAGCGCGTATGCTGCGCACCTTCTTACATATCCGTCGCTGTCGTTTAGTGTCTTGTCGGCGAGTATCTGATATGCAGCAGAAGCTTTTGCCTGACCGAGGGCGAGTGCGGCCATTCCTCTGGTGAGGTTCTCTTCGTGGCCGCAGAGTTTTATGAGCTTCTCTTCCGCAGGAACAATGCTGTCGAATCCGCCGCGCCACAGGATGAAAATCGCCGAGCGTCTCACTGTTGCCGTGTCCGAATCGAGGTACTTGCACAGACCGTCCACCACCGGCTTATCTTGTAGCGGGTATAAGGTACCAAGCGATCGTGTGACCTTCGGGTCGGACTCCGCACAGGTGGAAATTGTCAGCACGGCTTTTCGCACTATTTCCGCAAGCTGCTCCTGCGATACTCCAAGAGTTACATCGACTTTGTGATCTGTATTGGGCGGCACTTCCTTTGACCAGTGATAGATATCAAAACCGCCCACAGTGTCTTTTGCCGTGAAGTCCTCGGTCCGGCTGATGATGCTTGTGTTCACCGGGACTACGAGGAAGAAAGTCTCGATGACGCGCTCGCCGAAGTGGTTCTGCATAGCCAGCTTGTATTGTCCGGGACCCGCTGCCGGCTGCAGCGTTCTCGACTGGTCATTGCTCCAGCCGTAATAGAACATCTGCCCAGGCGGTATCGCCTCGGATGGCGTCCAGTAAATGTGATAGAAGTTGGAGCGAACCTTGTCCGGCACTATCTCGATATTCATTTGTCTGCCGGCAACGTCGTAGAGGGTCTGCTTCGGGCTGCTTGTTCCGGACAGCCTGACTCTCTCAGTGCGAGGCTGGTCCGACCCGTTGCGATAGTATCCCATCCCTCCTGTGAGCAGCATCCAGTCAGATGTCACGCAGTAGATATGGGAATTGGAGTACAAGCTCTTCGCCCCAGCCTCAGCCGAGACGTTGCCGTACTTGCCGCCAATGTGCGTAAGCACCTCGTTGGGCAGGCGCTCGTAGATGTTGGTTTTGGTCTCGGCGGGGCCGGGGCCTGCAAGAACCACTTCGACCTGATGGTTGGCATCTTCGGGCACTTCCTTCGAGAACCAGTACACATCGAAACCGGCGATCGTATCTTTGGCTGTGTAGTCTTCGGTCCGGCTGATGATGCTTGTGTTCACGGGGACTACGAGGAAGAAAGTCTCAACGACACGGTTGCCAAACTGGTTCTGCATCGTCAGCTTATATTGAGCGGAGCCCAACGCCGGGTACTGAGGTGATGCCGGACGCAGTTGCTTGGCCTTGTCAATGCACCACCCATAGTAAAACATCTCTCCCGCGGGCACCGGCTGATGCGGAGTCCAGTAAATATGATAGAAGTCTGAGAGGATTTTGTCCGGCACAATCTCGGTATTCATTTCTCGGCCTGCAATGTCGTAGTGAGTCTGGTTTGGTTCGCTGGTCCCGCCGAGGCGAATCTGGTTGAACAACGCTTTGTCCGACAGATTGTGATAGTATCCCATACCTCCCTTGAACAGCACGAAATCAGATGCGACGTAATAGACATGCGAATTGGAATACAGGTTCTTCGCTCTGGCCTCGGCGCAGATACTGCCATACTTATTGCCTACAAACTGAATTACCTCCGGAGGCAGTTTTTCATACAGGCTGGCTGCGGTCGAGCTGAAAGGGACTTCGGCTGGAGTCCCCACTTTGTTGAGCTGCTCTTTTGCCCTGGCGACCAACTGCTCATTTTCGCGGTATTCTCTTACGATTCTCTGGAAATGCTCTGCAGCCTTTGCCTTGTCGCCTTTTTTCAAAAAACACATGCCGATTCGGTAGGTCGCCTGGGCGGCGGCCTGTTCAGTGTCCTTTGCCTCAACGAGGACCTGCTCGTAGATTTTGATTGCCCCGTCGAGGTCGCCTTCAATCTCCTCAGCGTAGAGGCCTTCCTGCAGCAACACACTTGCAGACCCCCCCGCCAAGGGGCCTTGGGGCCTGCCGGCAGGCTCCCCCACAACGGGCCGGGCAATCAGAATTACACTCAGCAACAAGACGATTGTTGCGATTCTTGGAGTTTCCATAATCATGCTCCTTTCAAAATAGGTTACCAAAACTTCCTTACTATCGACAGACATAATTTTGGCATACGCACGTTACGGTTTTATTACGGCTGTGTCCTTTTTCTGTGATTTTTTGCGCCTTAGGCAAATTTTTGCCCAGCCGTACACGCTCGGCTGGCTTTTGGCTTTGACTGCAATTGCAGTCCGGGTTAATCTATGACCCGGCAGTTGGGTGTAAGTCCAATGGTTGATTTAAGCAGAATAACGATTTTTATAAGGAGAATTTGCAATGAGAAGACGTGAATTCCTCACGGCGACAAGCATCGCGGGCCTGGCCGGGCTGGGTTCCACCGCTGCGGCAGCAGAAAAAGACGAACGCCAGTACTTTGAATTGCGGCGGTACCGAACCCACGTCGGGCCGAAGAAGAATCTCCTCGGCGATTTCCTGCGGGACGTTGGCATACCGGCAATGAACAGGGTCGGAATCGAGCCGGTCGGCGTCTTCAACGCCAAGTATGGGCCGAGCGACCCGACGCTTTATGTCCTGCTTGTGCATAAGTCGCTGGAGTCGGTGGCGACCGCATCGGCACGGCTGCTCGCGGACGACCAGTTCGGCAAGAGCGACTTTGTCAATACATCTTTGTCGGACCCTGGATACGTGCGCGTGGAAAGCTCCCTGATGGCGGCCTTCAAAAATATGCCGAAGCTGGAAGCGCCGCAGAAAAAGCCCCGAATCTTCGAGCTTCGCATATATGAAAGCCACAGCATCAAGGCGGCGAAGAAGAAGATAGAGATGTTCAATGAAGCCGGGGAGATAGCGATCTTTAAGCAGACGGGCCTGACGCCGGTCTTCTTTGGCGAGACGATAATTGGGCCGATGATGCCGAACCTGAACTATATGCTGGCCTTCGATGACATGACGGACCGCGACAAGAGATGGAGCGTATTCGGCGGCAGTCCGGAGTGGAAGAAGCTGAGTTCCGACCCACAGTACAAGGACACGGTCTCCAACGTCACGGACATTATCCTTCAGCCGACGGGGTATTCGCAGATATAACTCGGCAGAGAATCTATTTTGGCTCGATTGGTCTGCCGATGACATCAAGCGCGCCTTTGATAAAGGGCAGCGGCTTCTTTACCACCTGCGGGTCGTAGAAATCGCCGGTGACCTCGATTTTCATAACGGCCTGCCCAAGTCCTTCGGCAAGCGAGCCGAGAACAGACGGGTCGGCTGTGGCGAGACGCCGGCCCCTGGCGACAAGATCTAAACCGACCTGGCGTGTCTGGAGGTCCATCGAGCCGGAACCGTAGAAGGCGACGGATTGGCCGGACAAATCGAGCTTCCTGACAAGAAGGTCATTGTGCTTGATGTAGGAATCAACGAACATCCGGTCAAATGCAAACTCCGTCGGCTCGGAGAATCTCAAAACCGCCAGCAGCTTGACTAACGGCGAGAGTCTGCCGACCTGCATATCGGCGATTGACAGTTTGCACGTCCCGATACGGGAGGAGCTGTCGCCGATGCTGGCGCTGATGTTCAGCGATCCTTCCATCTTCCCGGCGGTGTGGTCCTGGTCGTGGTCCGACTTCATCTTGGTGTCTGAGAGGAATTTTTTAAGGTCCACATTTTCAAAGCCTGTTTGCAGCACGTACTCGAGCCCGGAATCGGTGGACTGTCTTAATTCCAGCCCGCCGGCCAGCTTGCCGCCGTAACAGTCGGCTGTCAGTTTCTCACTGGCCCACTTGTGCAGGTCTCTGTCGTAATCGATGTCGGCGGTGACGTTTGTAAAGGATTTGCCCAGGATGCCAAACCTTCGGCCGTCCAGAGCAACGCGGCACTTCTCAAAACCCTGCCCCGCCCTGTACAAGCCGTCTATGTTCAATTCCGCATCCAGCTCGGTCGTGGCGCCGGATATTTGCAGGGAACAATTCTCAAGCTTGAGCAAGCCCTTGATGTCATAGACTCTGCCGCCGTCATCGGCCACAGAAATCCTCAGCTCATCAAAGTCAAGGTCGAACCTGCTGCCACCGACCAGGCTGTCGTAGAACGGGCGAATCGCGGCTGGCAGAGCTGCGCCGAGACGCCGGTCAAAAAAAATGTCCCCGGCGTCAACATCCAGCACCGCGCCGCTGAAGGCGTTGTCGGCCAACGTCACAATGCCATTGAGCTTCACGTATGATGTATTCAGTGTTATCCATACGGCGTCACCCGGAGCGGCATTGACGTCGTGGAACTCTATGGCCTGCGGTGTTATCGTTAAAGTGCCCGTGATATCCTTGAGCGGGTACGAAAGTTGCGGAAGAGTGACGCTGTTGCCCAGGCAAACAACGACTATCCTGTAATCGGGGTGATCGTTTGCGTCGGACTTATTGAGATTGGCAGTGAGGCTTGTTTTGCCCTGCGGTCTGAATTCGGCGACGGTTTTCTTTGCCGATTCCGGCAGGAGATCGAAAAGGTCATCGTTCAACGGCGTATTCTCGAAGGTCAGCGAGAGGTTGTAAATGGACGGCTGGTCCTTTTGCCCGGGGCGGATTTGACCGGACAGAGACACCGGATTGCCGCCATACATACCGCAGAAACTCCCGACACTCACCAAATCGTCAGTGAACACGACGCTTGCCGTGACGTCGGTAACAGGCAGAGGCAGTTGCTCGGACTTCAAAGAGCCTCCCTTAAACGATAAATCAGCGGTAAAAGTCGCAGGGGCAGAAGCCTGCTCGGCCTTTGAAAGCCTTATCTCGCCATCAGTCAGGCCGGTCGGACTGAACTGACTGTACAAATCCTTTTGTCTGTCCGGCAGAGAGGCCGCAAGCGCCGCATCCAACGGGACATTGCGTGCCTTGATCAAGATATCATACCCCGGCTGGTCGGTGCCGCGCCCCGTCACTTCACCGTCCAGCACGATCTGACGCTCATCGACCCGCGAGACTACGTTTGAAATTGTTACGTTGTCCTCGTCGAAAGAGAGCTTGCCCGTGAGATTCTTCAACGGGTAAGGAAAGCTCCGATACACGGCTTCGACCCCCCGCAGCTCAACGGTGAGATTCTTTGTCCTGGTCTCGGGCGAGCTTCGAATGAAACGGTAGTCGATGGCCGACGAGCCGCTCGGCGAGAAGGCCGACCAGAATTCCTTCTGCCCCTCGCTCAGCGCATTATAGAGGTCGTCATCGAGGGCCATATTGTCACTCGTGACGCGGATGTCGTACTTCCAATCCGGTGCAAAGCCCCGTGTCCATCCGTTGAAGAAGAGGTTTACGCCGCCGTGGCTGCCCGACAGGTTATTCAGCGTCACTGTGTCCCTGGTGAAGTCTATTCGGCCTTTCAGATGCTCGACGGGATACTCGAATTTGTAGTAGGAGATCCCAACGTCCTTGCAGTTGACGCCGCCCGTTAATGTGCTCTCGCCCAGCCGTTTGAGGTTTCCCGACGCCTGAAAGTCAACATCCACCAGCCCCCGCGGACTATAACGGCTGAAAAACCTGCGCAGAGCGGCAAAGGGCGCGGACCTTTCGAGAAAACTCGGGCCCATCAGGGCAAATCTCTCAAGGGCCGGGGTGAGCTTGGAGTGCAAATCTTTGATGGTTACTTTCAGTAAGAATGTGTCGTTCGGGTCATACTTCAGCTCCGCAGCCATAGTGTCTATCGTCCAGGCCATTTCAAGCTCGGGCACGTCAACCGATGCGATTCCCCCGGCAATCGTAACCAAACCAGGCTTCCAGAAGCCGGCCAGGTGACTCTTGCCGAATCCGCTTGACAGCGTAGCCGTGGTCAGCTCGAAGCTGTAGCCCTTCTGTCCGTCGCCCGCCCCAGGGCCCCCGGGCGCGGCGGACTGATCGAACCCGAATTTGGCGCTCAGCGGCACCGAGGCGGCGACTTTGACCTGTTTGCCTGAGACCTTTGTGTACTGAAGCGTTCCCCTTTCAAGGCGGACAAGGGGCATATTCGCCAATGACCCTTTGGGGGCCTTGGTTTTGAGCGAGGACAAGTTCCACCGGCCCGTATCCATATTGTATTGTGCATTGAATGTGAAATCGTTGACGTCTATCCGCTTGAGATGTGGCCGAAGCAGCAGCAGGCTGCCCACGTCGAACCTCGCGTGGACATTCTCGGCGTTGAGTATGGTCTGGCCGGCATCTTCGCTCTTGTGCGGGGCGATCACAAGCCTCTCGATAAAAACCGACCCATTGGAGCGGAAATCCACCGAGCCGGCTTCTATTCTTGTGTTGGTCAGTTCGGCAATCTGCCCAATCGCGATGTGACACAGAGAGCGGCCCAGGAATATGAAGCCGAACCACAACGCGACGCCCACAACCAGCAGTACAACAAACCAGATGATGATCTTCCTGGCAATTCTGCTTATGGCGGATTCATACATATTTCTCTATCGCCTTGTCCGCGATGTCGCGGCGGCAATAGGCCCCGTCGAATTCTATCATATCGACCGCCCTGTACGCGGCGGCCTTCGCCTCAGCGATTCCTTTCCCCATCGCGGTCACGCCCAGCACCCTGCCGCCGTTGGTGACAATATCGCCGTTCCGACTTTCGGTGCCGGCGTGGAACACCATAACGTCATCAAGCTGCTCGGCGGCCTCCAGGCCGATTATCTTCTTGCCCTTATCATAATCGCCGGGATAACCGCCCGCAGCCATCACGACGCACACCGCCGGGCGCGGGTCCCACTTTAAGGTGACATCATCGAGCGTGCCGTCGCAGACGGCCAGGCAGACCTCGAGCAGGTCGCTCTTGAGCCGCATCAGAATCGGCTGCGTCTCCGGGTCGCCGAAGCGGACGTTGAATTCGAGCACCCGCGGGCCGCCCGCCGTAATCATAATGCCTGCATATAGGACGCCCTTGTATGGCGTATCGTTGCGATTCATACCATCGACGACCGGCACGAGTACCTCGCGCGTGATCTGGTTCATCAACTCCTCGGTAACAACCGGGGCGGGGCTGTAAGCGCCCATTCCGCCGGTGTTGGGGCCGGTGTCGCCGTCGCCGATGGGCTTGTGGTCCTGCGAGGACTCCATAACGTAGATGTTTCGCCCATCCACAAAGGCCAGTATCGAGGCCTCTTCGCCGAGCAGCTTATCCTCAACGACGATTCTGGCCCCGGCCTCGCCGAAGATCTTGTCGCACATTATTTTCTCAGCCGCCAGGATGCCGTCCGATGGATCATCGCAGACATATACGCCCTTCCCTTTTGCAAGTCCGGCTGCCTTAATCACCACCGCCTCATCCCGGCTTGCAATGTACGCCTTCGCGTCCCTGAATCTGTCGAAGACTCTGCCCTCGGCGGTTGATATCGAACAGGAGCGCATAAGCTGCTTTGCAAAGGCCTTGTCCGCTTCGAGCTTCGCGGCCTCAGCGCTCGGCCCGAATGCCTTTATCCCGGCGGCTTCGAAGGCGTCAACCACTCCGGCCGCGAGCGGGTCTTCCGGCCCGACCACAACAAGGCCGACCTTGTTCTGCCTGGCGAACTCGAGGAGCTTTTCCGTCTCGCAGCTGCCGATGGGGATATTCTCGCCGCATTTCGCCGTGCCGGGATTTCCGGGCGCAATAAAGAGCTTGTCCAGTCCCTTCGACTGCGCCAGCTTCCACGCCAGCGCATGCTCCCGCCCCCCGCTGCCAATCAATAGTACGTTCATGCTCTTGCCTCGTAACAACTCTTTGGATAGTGATGTCGGAGTATATGTTATTCACCCTTTGGCTTGGCCTTTTTCGCCACTTTGACTATTGCGTTGAGCTTCTCGACGATTTCTCTGTCAATCCTGTGCTTTGGAACAAGGCCGGCAAGAATGTGATAGTTGGTCTTCCGCAGAAGGTTTGGCAGGCCCAATTTCTCGTAATAATTATCGAATAATGGATCAAGAAAATCGTCGGTTGCCTTGATGTCAGCCGACCACACTTCTGGCTTCCGCATTTTTCCCGCCGCGCTGGCAAGTTCGTCAATGCACTCCTTCATAATCTTCTCGCGCCGTGAGGCAAAAAGTTCGTCCCCTTCTTCCCCACGTGCGTACCGAAGAAGCACATCTTCAATACAAAGATAGTTCTCCAGCTCTCTTCGCTTCCACATCATTTGCGTCAAACCAGATTTTTCGTCAAGCTCTTTCTCCAGCCTATCAAAGACCGCTATGCCGACGAGGTCGGGATAAGCCTCGAGCAACCCGTAAAAATGGTAATAAGCATCCTGAACATTGTTCCCAACATAAGATTTGAAGGGCTGCTCAAGCAGCTTCTCGGCCTCGTGCTCGAGTGTCTTGGCAAATCTCTGGAGGATTGCGAGGTCGGTCGGACCCTCAAGATAAAGTACCCATCCTTTCTGCTCGGCAAGATAGTATTGGTCAAACCCTATCCTATTTAACGCCTTAAGCAACTGGCTGCGCCGCTGCCGGTCGTTAATACGATGAGGTTTCTTGCCGATGAAAGCAATTACTGTGTCTTTGTCCGCCGCTTCGTTGAGAACAACCTCAGAATGACTCGCAGCAATAATCTGTGAACCGCACTGTTCGGCAACCTCAGTCAATATCTTGTAGGTCTGGCTCTGCCGAAGGACTTCCAGATGTGCATCCGGCTCATCCAACAATAATACCGTTTTCGGGTTGGCATACAAATAAGCCAAAAGAAGCAGTGTCTGCTGAAAGCCCCGACCGGAGCATGGCAAATCAAGCCTAACTCTGTTAGGCTCCTCCTCGTATTGCATAGTAATTTCGGACCGCTCAGGAACATATTTTGGAGACATGAGTTTGACCCCGAACAGCTCTCTTATCCTACTGCAGAGCTCCTGCCATTCCTTCTGCCCCCGTTTCTCATACATCTGATAACATAGGTTTCGCAGTACCTGGGCCGTTTGTCCCTCTCCCAGCAGAACATTAATCTGTCCCGGTTCCGATTTGAATTCCCTTTCAGCCAATCCGGACATAGGCGGCAAATATACAATCCGCACTTCATTCGTAAGCAACGGAATATCGGTGAATTCCACATCTTTGACGGGTCTTCCTTCAAATCCTCTTTTTCTGACGGGTCGGCACACAATCGATTCTTCATTACTGTAGTCAAACTCGAATCCACATTCCCATTCTTTTTCTCTGCCTTCAGAAATCCCTCTAACGACTACATCGATCCGAATATTCTTTGTCCGCTGACGACCCCCGATTTTTTCGCCTTCACGAACGTGCAAGTCGCTCCACAAAAGCTTCGTCGAGGACACTGGAATTGAAATAAGGTCTTTTCTATTTATTGCTACCCCCGGTCGCTTTGCAGGAGATGCCTTCTCGCCACGTTTTGAGGTCCACTGGCGCAAACCAATATCCCACAAGGCAAGAGCCTGCAAGGCAGCGGTCTTGCCGGAGTTGTTCGGCCCGATCAAAACAACCGACTTGCCCAGTTCTATCTCAACATCCCTGAGTCTCTTGAAATTTCTTATCCGGATATTCGTCAACATGGTTCCGGCCTCCCGGTCAAACCCGCGTTGAATGCAACAGGCCGTAGAACTCAGACCGTCTGAGATCCCTATTTGGCCTTCAACAATAATCGATAGCAAGATTCCGGTCAAACCAAAAAACGCAGAGTAAAGGGGTCCAAATGTTCAGCATCCGCTTAATATCCTCAATCACAAATGCACGAGACTCCGAAACAACATAGCCCTGGCTTGCGAATATCACGCAAATCCGCTATACTTCGCCGCATGAAAACGTAGCCCGCGACCCTCAACAGAGAATTGTGACCATGATAGAAGGACGCCGCTTTGGCAAAGGGGCTTGCGACAGCTTATTACAATCTCTCAACCCTGCTGGAGGCCGGCGTGCCGCTGCTGCGCTCGCTCAGAACGGTCGAGGCGGGTCTGCGCGGGCCACTGCAGCGGGCCTTCGGACGGTTGATTGAAAGCGTCTCCAAGGGAAATCCCCTGTCGGATACCCTTGATATGAATCCTAAGCTGTTTGCCCGGCTGGATGTGATGATAATCCGCGCCGCCGAGGCCTCCGGCAATCTGGCCGAGTCGTTCGGCCTGCTGGCCAAGTGGTGCGAGTTCTCGCAGCGCATCAAAAGACGCATCCTCAGCGGCCTGGCCCTGCCGTTTCTCCTGATTCACGTAACTGCGCTTGTCGCGCCCCTCCCCGCCCTTGTTCTGGGCGGCTGGGATGTGAAATCATACATTCTCTCAGCGCTGCTGATAGTCTCTGTGTTTTACATACCGGCCGTGATAATCATCGCCATAATGCGTCTGGCGCCGGAGACCGGCACCGCCCGCAGGGTGCTGGATCACTTCTCGCTGTGGATACCGGTCCTCGGCAGGGCCCTCTACAAGCTCGCCCTGAGCCGTTACTGCCGAGTGTTCTACATGCTGTGCAAGGCCGGCGTACCCATCACGCAGTGCGCGGAGATGGCGACATCCGGCGCCGGCAATGCCGTGGTCGCCGATCTTTTCAGACCCGCCGCGGCCAGCGTGGAATCCGGCAACCCTTTCTCCGAGGGGTTGTCCTCCAGACTGCCGCCCGAATTCATTGAGCCGTGGAAAATCGGCGAAGAGACCGGCGAACTGGACGAGATTGCAAAACGCCTTGCCGATACCAACGCCGAGGCTGCCGAGTTCTGGTTCAACGAGTTTGGCCGCTGGTTCCCGCGTTTCGTCTATGGCCTCGTCTCTGCCCTGATGATTTACCAGATTTTCAGGCTCCTTGCTGCGGTAATGGGCGGTATCGGGGGCTTTTGATAGCTGCGATTTGGGGGCAACGCCGCGGATGTCACAAGCCCCGACCGTAAGAGGGGGTATATTACTCACGGTCTTCATCCCGGCGCTTACGCTTCGGGCTTGTACTGCAAATGGGGATTTTCTGCCGTCCGTCCCATAAAATGTGAAGTTCTCGGGCTGTTTGTGCCGATGAAATACATGGCTGGCCGTTGCGGCTTTCATTAGCGCAGGGGCGGTTTTTCGTAAAGAATCGGAATCCCGGTGATGCAACCTGGTACGGCAGAAATCGTAGCTGCCCACCTCTTGGGCCGCAACCAACTGAAATTCAACACATCGTAAAGCAAAGGGGTCGCAAATGAACGAGAGAAAAGAATCCAACAAAAGGGCGTTTGTCGTCAGGGCTGTTTTGGCCGTGCTCGCAGCGGCTGTCGGTTTGAGTCTTGCCGGGTGCGGCAAGCAAATGGCAAGGATTGAGGAGAACCAGCTTAAAGTGCAGGCATTGGTCGAGCTCAATGCGCAGCAAATAGGCGACGTTGCGCAACGCATCGAAGAAAACCAGCAGGCCCTGCAGGATGCAATAGGCAATGTTCGAGACAGCGCCCAAAAGCTGGCGTCCGACCTCGCTTCCGTCGCAGGCGAACACACCAAGCTCCAGAAGATGGTTCAGGACAACAACCGACAGATAGCCGACAAGATAGCAACGGTCGAACAAAAGCAGCAGAATCTGCAGGCCGGGATTGAAGATGTTCGCAATGGGACCGTGCAGGTCGCTGCCGACATCGTCGGCCTTTCAGACAAGCAGACAAGGCTGGAACAAATGATAGAGGCCAACAGTCGAACGCTTGTGAGCAAGGTGCAGGCGATGGAGCAGGACCAGGCCAGGCTGCAGACCGAAATCAAGAATGTGCAGGTCAGCACCAAACAGCTTGCCGCAGACCTGACGGCGGTTGCGGAGGCGCGTGCAAGGCTCGAGGAAATGGTCCGCAGCGACAGGCGCCAGACGAACGAAAAGACCGCTGCGATTGAGCAAAGCCAGAGCAGCCAGCAAACGGAGATTGAAACCGTCAAGAACAACGTCCGAAAAGTGGCGGCCAGCGTGGACGCCCTGGGGCAGAATCTCCTCAAGCTAAAGGAGATTCTGCAAAACGACACGCGAAATCTTGCCGATATTGTGCAAGTCATAGGTCAGCAGCAGATCGAGTTCGAAGGGAAGGTCGAAAGAGACATCCGCGGATTGGCCGATTCTATGAGCGCCGTGGAGCAGAATAGGGCCGAATTCCGAAGACAGATCGAGGAAGTCCAGAGTAATGCCCAGGCGACGATCAGCAATCTGACGACGGCCCTTGAACAGCTAAAGGCGCGAGTTTCACAAACAGGGCCGCCAGAATCGATCGAATCCGCGGAAACCGCCGTTTCCGTCTCGGAGGTCAAGAAACAAGATTGAGCAGATATTCGGGTTGACCCATCGGTGATTCACTGATGTTGTCGTAAACCCCACCTTATAGACTCCTATGGAAAGGGCAAGTTGCGTTAGCAGGCACTTGCCCTTTCTTATTGGTGCATATTATGAGATTGTGCGTTTTGGCCTGTGCGCGAGAGCCGAAATGTGGTAGAATTCGCCGATATGTTGAAGAGGATGGTATTCCGAATGAAGGTGTCCGGCAGCTTGACTGTGAAGAAAAAACTTGCCCTGAGCTTGTCGAGGGGCGGTACAACATTCTTACTCTGCGTTTTGATGAGCTTCCAGGGGGCCTGCGTATATAGGCCGGCGTTTCTCAGTCGTAGCCAAGGCAGGCAGCCCCCTCGGATTCGCCTGTCGTGCTATGCAAGCTCAACAATAGGCACAACCTACACGGCCCCCGATCAACTGGGGCTGCACGGGTACAAAAGCCGCGGGTCGGAGAAGAGCGGTATTGTATATACCTGCAAAGCCGGACACATCGATATCCCTCACCTGCGCAAGGCCGCCGACTGGACCGCCTATTTCGCGGAAAAAACCCTCCAATATCTCAAGAAGGGCAAGGACGAATTCACATTCAAACTATACGAGCCTTCCAAATACTTTGTGCGCGTGACTTATCCCGAGAACTGGGAACGTCTGCCGGATGCCGAGAAAGAGCAAATCATGCGTGAAATCTCCGTCAGGCTCGCACAGTATTTTGCCTACATCGGATGCACCTGGCACGAAATCCTTACATGGTTCGGTTACAGGCCCGTGCTGTTCTATCCCGAGTTTCCCTCTGCGTTTTCCTGGGAAGACACTTTTTCAAATCTCCTCGGGACCCATATCGCGGGCTTGGCCCTTAGAGATACGACACGCGAATACGACGAAGCGATGACCGTGGCCATTTACCGCGAGCTGCTGAAGCTGGGCGTTCAGCCAAGAGACACTGCAATACGGGCGGCCGAAGAGGTAAGAGGAAAATGGTTCTCAGGCGGTTTTCTGTTTCTTGTCAATATGAAAGGCAGAAACTTCGACATAGGGGTCGATGACGGTTTCGTCACACCATGGCTTGTCCCTTCGCTGCCGGAGTGCCGTGGAGCGAAGCCGCAGTCATATCCGGTCCCGGATCTCTATTTTCTTGCCGAATACGGATTTTCATTGAAACTCGAGATTGAACCCAGAGAGATGGAAAGAAGCAAGGTGCTCAAGATTGTTTATCCGGACTCCGGGAAAAGAAGCAACCGCATCGAGCCTGCCATTCACTTCGCCGCCATTATGGACTATATCAGACGGGACGCAGAGAAGAGATACGGCAGGGATATACTAATAGATCGCACAGGACCGCTAACTGCGTCTCAATCCGACGTACAGCAGTCTCATAATGCGCCACTTTCTCCTACGCACTCGGATACAGATGTGGTAAAATCACCGGCTGTCTCGAAGACCGGATACAATAGATGAAGAACACTTATCACAATATTGCCGGGAAAGTCATCGCCGGCCTGTTGGGCTTCTTGATAATCCTCCAGACCGGCTGCGCGCACAATGAAGGATTTAACAACCACAGCGTCAAAGGACGTCCGCGTGCAAGAGTAGGACGCTATGCCACTCCTGCCGTGGGGACTATTTTTGCAGGCGCCGAAGATTTGGGAGTGCACGGATACTACAATGGCTGGATGGAAAAAATCGGCATAGCGTACACGTGCAAGGCCGGACACATCGACCTCGCTCACGTCCGCAAATCCGCCGACTGGACGGCATACCTCGCGGCGAATATCCTCGAACAATTGAAGAGAAATGAAACCAGGTTCTCATTCAGATTCAAAGAGCCTGCCCGATATTATGTGCAGCTCACCTACCCGGACTGGTGGAAAGACCTGCCGCAAGAAGAAAAGGACCGCATCACACGCGACATCTCGATTGGACTTGGGCAGTACTTCACATACGTCGGATGCAACTGGCACGAAATCCTTACGTGGTTCGGCTACAGAAGCGTGGCATTGTACCCGGAGTTCCCGTCGGCGTTCTCCTGGGAAGACTCATTCTCGGACCTCCTGGGCACCCACATAGCCGCCAAGGCCCTGCGAGACACCGAGCACGAATACGACGAAGCAATGACGCTGGCCCTCAAACGCGAGCTTGACGATCTCGGTATCCAGCCGAGGGATGTCGCAATACGCGCATCAAACGCGGTCAGGGGACTGTGGTTCTCGGGCGACTTTCTGTTTCTTGTCGATATGAAAGGCAGGAACTTCGACATAGGTCTGGATGACGGCCTTGTCACGCCGTGGCTCGTTCCTTCGCTGCCTGAATGCGAAGGAGCGCAGCCGCAGTCCTATCCGGCCCCAAGTCTTGATTTCCTGTCCGAGTACGGATTCTCGGCGAAGTTTGAGCTCGAGCCCAAAGAGCTGGAAAGGCACAAAATCCTCAGCATCGTCTATCCGGACCAGAAAAAGAGGAAGAAGCGCATCGAGCCAGCTGCCCATTTTGCCGCAATTATGGCCAATATAACGCAAGATGCAGTTAAAAAACACGGCTTCTACATCGGTCCCGAGCACGCGGTCTCTCAAGCAGCCTCACAAGAACCGCCCCAAGTGCGGCCTTCGGGCGTCAGTGCCGGCACGTCCGCGCCGGCCAAGAGTATCATTGACGACGTCAACAATGACGGCATCATTGATTTGCGCGACTTGGCAATCATAATGGAGACATGGTTAGCCAAACACCGTCCGGCCGAGGATACCAGGTGAGCCTGTTCCACCCTCCTTGATATGTATAAAACAAGGCTTCTGCAAAATTGCAGGTTAGGCGTAGGGTGGGCTGAAGCCCACCTGGCCCCGCCATCCCTGGGGGAACTTCGGTGGGGCAAGCCCCACCGTACCCAGAAAAAATCGCTCCTTCGACTTCGCTCAGGATGGTGAGCTTGTCGAACCATTGCTCAGGACGTTGAGCCTGCGCCTCTTGGTTCGTGATTAAATTCGGCTGCGCCTACTCAATTATTGCCCCCACGGGGCCTTGGACCAGCCAGCTCTCGCCGAGCTCCCACAAATCGCAAGCTGATACACATCCGTCCCCCGTCAAGTCCGCCCCGCCGCATTCATCACAAAGCCTGTCGCCCCAGTGCGCGCCAAACAGCGCAAGGTCGCGAAGGTCAACGTCTTTATCATCGTCGAGGTCGGCAGCGAGAAACGCCTTGTCCTCAAAACCGTATGTTCTGACAATCGGATCGCCAAAGCCAACCTGCAAATAAATAAACCGGATGTCTTTCGTCCGCAGCTCGCCTAACAGTCCAGCCGAAACGCCCGCCTCCAACTGCGGCTCAAAAATAAAATCCTCGCTGAAATTGTGATGTCCGGGCCGATAGGTCTGTGAATACCAGCCATGCAGGACAATCGGCTCGGTTGTGTAGCCGGTTATTACGGTCTCTACCCACCGAACCAGCGGGGCGGTGTAGCCCGCAATCGGACCCGCGGGTGTCGGCGGCCAGTAGAACGACGTGCTGATCGAGACGCCGCCCCTGCCCAGCTTGGCGCTCCGCTGCTGCAAGAGGTCGCCCTGCTGCGGCTGCGGGCAGGGACACAGGCGAATCGACTCTGTCGTCGTGGTCGTCGGCCCGGTCCAGTCGATTGTCGGAACAGGCTCATCGTATTCAACCTGTAGGCTCAGCCAGGAAATGTCCTCCAACGTCAGCATCGGATTCTCCGCACGGCTCACCAGCGTCGGTATCCATTCGGTGCGCAATTGGCAGGCCCGGCGGTTCTGCAGATGATGCATAAGCCAGCTATCAATCGTATCGACCTGGTAATCGTAAACTCCCTCCACGGTCTTATGAGAGGCAAAAGGCCATTCTGCCGGCTTGCCGGAAACAGATCGCACGCGCCCGCTGTCCGCATATTCGAGTCCCACATTCGTGTACAAGCACTGCGCCAGCTCCTCCTTCGTCAACCACATATTCTTCGTCTCGAACCGCCAGCGGGACTTTAGGCGATGATTGGCGAAAACATCGCCGTACTCGCTCTGGAACGTGCAATACTCAACAGCCTCATTGATCAGAAATGGAGTCACGCTCCGAGTGTTGTCAGGCTGGGGGATTTCACGCACCTGCTTGACGATGAGCTTGCCTTCGGGCGCCACTTTTTTGTATTCAAAATCGAGCGTGTACTTCGTCTTGCCCGTCAATTTCTCGAACTGTTGGGCGGCGGCGACCAGAAGTCGCGCCAATTCGATGTATTCATCCTGCCAGTCCAGCACCGTCGCACCTAACGGCACGAGATTCGACCCGCGAACCAGCGTCGGGTATATCCCGTAGGACGAATAGTAAACGTCAACTTCCTCGGGGATAGAGCCGTCCTGTGGATTGGCTACCGAGACCGCACCCAATTGTGTCACCAACTTTATCTCCCAATCGGACCCGTACCACTTCTCCGCGGTGGCCACGCCGTTAGCCAGCTCAAATTCATCAGGAGTCGAATGGTGCACCAGCAGGGCCATTCCCACGTCAGCTTCGTTCACGCCGTAACGCAGCCGCTCGAGAAAGGCGTTGTCATTGTAGAAGCTCGCAAAGACCTTGCGAATCGCCCGAAAAACACCCCGCTCGCCCGTCTCATTGGCATCACAAATGCAAGGCCCTGATTCATTCCCGTCCAAATCGTCGGCCAGGCACCCGCTGTAACTATCGTAAAGCCCCGCGCCTGTGAAGTAGTTGCAGTCCTCGACGTTGGTCGAGCTTCGAAAACGTATGTTCCGATTGGCGTCAAACCCATACCGAGGGTCCTGGAGAATACTGATAACGGCGTTTTCCTGTGAATGGGTGAAGCTGGTGAAGTATTTGTCCCTGAACATATCGCGGATGTAGCTCAGGTCGTCCGCCAGCGCCGCCATATCCGAAGGCGGATACGTATAGTCCGCTAGCCGAGAGTTGATTTCTTCTCGCAGAGTCTTATGGGTGATTAGTTCCTGGCCCAGAAACTCGTTCCACAGCCTGAACGAGAAGGCCGCTGCAACAGGGCAATTATCCGGGATAGCGGCCCGCAGTATCCCAAAGTTGGCCGCCTTGCCCCCGAAATACTTAGTGTCGCGGGGCAGCAGCCCGTCCGTTGAAGCGCTGTAAGCCCCATAATCCGCCATCGCAGAAATCTCCAATGCCGGAGGCTCCTTAAGCGCGAGAATCTCCGCGACGGCCTGTTCGTCGAGAACGCCCTCGACGTCGATAAGGCGAATGTCCATTTCATACCACCCTTCAAACGCACACAGGACAACCCTGTGGCCCACAAGCTCCCAGGCGCGCTCGGCGTCCTCGGCCAGGGCCAAATGTACGAAGGGCACGCCGAAGGTCTTTGCAAGGATGGCCGCGTGCGAGTTCGGCGTTGACGGCGAGAGGGAAATAATCCCGGCAACGAAGGGAACCTCAGCCGGCACGCCGTCGGTCAGCAGGATGTCGTTCGGCTCAAGCAATCCCGCCAGGTACGCATCCTGGATATTGTTGCCGTCAAAGTACTTCAGCTCGCCCAGCGCCCAGCCGCTTGAGTAGCAGGCGTTGCCCGGCGCCCAGCGCGAGGCCGAGCCGATGGGGATACCCTGCGATTCAAACCACTCGCGGTTCGCCTCGGCCGTTCCAATCTGTTCGTAAGCGGGAAAGTAAAATGCCTGCACGCCGGGATCGGCCTGGACCCCCGATTTGACAATGTTGAACAGTTCGGCAATCTCTTCTTTCGTATAGGGATCGTGGCGCACAAACTGGATGCCGTACTCCGGATAGGGAAACGGCTCAGGCCAGCCGGTGTTCGGCGGCATTATCACCGCCCCCAGAACCGCCTGCTGGTCCTCCTCATACAAGGTAACTTCATCAAACTGCTGCGGAGTCATGCCGATAAACGGCGTAAGAAGCTCGACGGCGAAATTGTAGTGGAAGGCGTATCTCTTGCTGTCCTGGAAATAGACAACGTTGGGATTGTATGGGTCCAGAAGAACCGTGAACTTCACCCACCCCGGGTCGCTTGCAAAAGTCCCCGATGCCCGAAACGGCTCATCCGGAAAGACAATCTCGTTCTTCCAGTACGGCGACGGGGGAATCTCCTGGGCGTATGAAAACGCCGCTGGCGCGAGCACAAGCAAGAACCACAATAGCGCCAAAGATACTGCTGCGTTTCTTCCGGTCCTCATCTTTCATCTTCCTCTTGCCGCCGGTTGCCCCAGGCGGCAGGATTTGAGCGCCGCAAAAGCCGCCAGATACCCAAATACCCATCCTGAGCCTCACAGCTCTCCAAAAGCAATATATCCGACGCCCAAGGGATTGTCAAGCAAAAGACCACCAGCAGCTCTTGATTGCTGACGACAGCCAATTAGTCTGAGGCCGGATAATTAGGGTCTATGGCCTGCGTTTTCTCAGAAGAAGCCCGCCTAATCCGAGCAGTAGAAGCATTGTCGGTTCGGGTATGACGTTGGCCTGAAGGTTGTCGAGGTAAACGGCGCCGTCAGTGCCCGATACAACAACAAATGCTATGTCGAACGAGTCCCGATTGACCTTGATTCGAGCGAATTCAGCGTACCCCAAAGCTGGCGTCTCGGCCCACTCGATCAAATTCAGGTCGGCGTCGTACACGTCCACCGCCGCCTTGTCGCGGCTGCCGTCCAGGTTGTCGCCTATGATGTCCAACGAAACCCAATCAGCGGCATCGTAGAGCTGCACAACAAGCAGAGTCTGCGGAAAAACCCACGTTTCGTTTCGCGGCCTGCCATACGCATCTGCTCCTGTCACACCGTGACCGAAGACGTTTGTTCCGGTGCTGGCCAATACCGGGTCGTATGCCTGCCGAGAATAGACCCTGCCTATGACTCTGCCGTAGTCGTAATACGTATCCAGCTTAACGCCCGGAAAGACGTTGCTGATATCCGCACCCGGCGGATGAGAGTCGGCATCCACAAAAATCAGCTTTGCACAGACCGTCGAGACCGCAGCCAACACGACTACAACAGCCGGCAGTATCTTGAATTCTCCACCCATTTTCCATACCTCCAAGAAGAAATCCTCGTTACGTAACGATGAAGGCCCGCGCGAACACCAATCTTCCCGCAACGCCATTTGGGTCTCGGCGTGGGACCTTCTCCGAGGAAAGCCCTTTCATCACCATACTAAGATAATATAGCCGATCCGGAGCGAAATTTCAAGCAAAAAGTCCCGTAAAGCGGGATATTCATGCGTTAATCAACCAACTTTTTCGCAGTTGATCCTGATTCTTTTTAATCGCCCCTTAACACTAAAAAGGGCTGCA
>CAYGZM010000037.1:0-6360 GCA_964354365.1 uncultured Pirellulales bacterium | reverse complement strand
TTCGCAGTTGATCCTGATTCTTTTTAATCGCCCCTTAACACTAAAAAGGGCTGCAAGCAGTCAACTTGCAGCCCCGTATGCTAAAATGCGGAGTCGGACAGCACTTCAATGACACTTTGGCCCTGTGCCATCAAGCCAGCTCGCAGAGAACTCAGCAAGATCATAGATATCGACCCCGCCACTCCCGTCGAGGTCTGTTCCGGAGCACCAGTCATTGCTGACGCCGCAGCCTTCGGCCTGCCAATATGATGCAAGCAGGGCATAGTCAGTGAGATCTGTGTCGCAGTCTGTGTCGAGATCGCCGGCCAAGCAGTACTCCGACAGGTCGCTTTCGACGAAATATAGAGGTAATCCATAACCGTCTGAAAGTCCGACAAGGCCGTCACCAGCGGCAATATCCAAATACGTAATCCTCAGCTTGCCGTTGTAGAATATCTCGATCTGGAAGCTGTTGGCGTTCGATAAGCTGAATTCCGGCACGTTCTCAAATGTCACCGCGAGCCTGTCGTCGAGCTGTTTCCAGGATACTTTTCCGCCCGCCGATGGGTCGAGGTCATCAAACAAAGCAGATATTCGAGGCAGGTCAAAGTGATTTTCAAGACTCTCAACGTGATGAGCGTCGCCGGATACGAACGTGATATAACCGTTGCTTCCGACATAGAGCGTCCCATAGCTTTTGCCATAGAAATCGACCCGCTCACTGCCGAGGTCTATTTGCATGTAGTCATCGTCCCTGAGCGAGATGATGGTTCCGCCGGAAGGATCAACGGGCAAACCAGCGCTCTCACTCGAGCAGGCCTGGTAATAGCTGCCCGAGCCGTCAGGTATCAGCGTCAGCTTCCGATTCGCCATATCGTTGCGATTAGGGTCACCGGGATCAAAGGGATACTGGAAGTCAAACAGCTCGGTGAAATAATCGACCTGCTCAACAGTCATTGTCACCGGGATGATTATCTGAGGCGTATAGGGGTCATTGGTGTAGGCTATGATCTGACCCTTGTAAGTCCCGGCTGGCAGGTTGGCGTCAAATATCACATTGACATCCGCTACTCCGCCGGCAGGAACGGAGCCGACATCGGGCACGATATCGATCCAGGCGGCTTCGGTTTCAAGGATAGCCCTGTGCAAGTTGAGCCGCCCGCCGGAGACACAGTATCCGGCCAAGCTCGGCAGCGGGTCAACCGTTCGCATGATCAAATCCTTTACCTCAACAGGAGATAATATAGGACAGGCAGACCAGGCAGATGCACAGGCGCCACTGACGTGAGCGGCAGCCATCGATGTGCCGTACATCGAGGAGTAACTCCCGTTCTTATTGCAACTGCGGATTGTATTGTCTGAGTCGCCGCCGGGAGCGCCAAGGTCAACGGAATTCAGGCCGTAGCTTGAGTGCTTTGATAATCGGTCGTTGCGATCCGTCGATAGTACCGCAATGACATTATCCAGCCCATAACTGGATGGATAGTTTGGATTAATGTCATTGTTGTTGCCCGAACCATCGCCTGCAGAAGTAACAAACAGCACTCCTGCATGCCCGGCAGCCCTTATGGCATCTTCAAGGGCGCTGGTGTAACCACTGCCTCCCCAGGAATTGCTGATTACCCTCGCACCCATAAGGGTGGCGTATTGTATAGAGTAAACCGCATCAGAGGCGTAGCCGGTGCGCCCGCTGTTGAGGAATTTGACCGCCATTATTTTGACGTTCCAGCACACGCCCGCCACACCCGTGGCGTTGTTGGCCACGGCGCCGATGATTCCCGAGACGTGTGAACCGTGGCCGTTGTCGTCCATCGGGTCGCCGTCACGATTTGCGAAGTCGTAGCCGTAAACATCATCGACATAACCGTTGCCGTCGTCGTCCACTCCGGGTGTCCCGGTGAATTCCGCTCGATTGACCCACATATTGGCAGCCAAGTCCGGGTGCCGGTAGTCAACTCCCGTATCAATGACAGCTACGATGACTTCACTGATACCGCCGGTTGTCAGACCCCAGGCCTCCGGCGCATCAATGTCAGCGTCGGCCGTTCCACCGCTCTGGCCTGTGTTGTGCATATTCCAGAGCTGGGAGAACATCGGGTCGTTGGGGATTACCGACAGCGCCTTGACCTTGTAGTTCGGCTCGACATACAGTACATCACCGCTTTGGCCAAGCGCTCTTATCCCGTCTTCCACGGTCATTCCTTCAGGCAGCCGTATCAGGCACAGTCCTGGTACGATTGAATACTCCTGCTCGACCGAAGCGCTGCCGAGACTGCGTATTAACGTATCCGCCCTGGCGACATCAGGCTCACAGACATCCGCTTGAGGCGCAAAACGGACAAGTAACTCGCCCTCTGCATAAGGTATATCAAGTCGCAAGGCAGTTTCGGGTTCGGATTCATTGATTGCGGCGATGCCGTTGACTTCTTCAACCGAGCACATGTCAGGCTCACTTTTCGACACCGGCATGAAACTCACCTCGCGGCTTCTGAGATTGAACTCCAGGTTTCCATCGCCCACGTTCCCAACGGTCAGGGTTTCACTTTGAAGCCCTCCTGATGGAATAGTCACGTTGAAAGACTGAGGCCTTACCCAGACCTTTGGTTTCGCTTCCACATTCAAGACAACCGTGCGCTTGTGCGCCACAGTGGTGGTGATATCGGTGAAAATCAGTCGGCCGATGTGCTTTCCCGCCGGCATAGTGTTGGCTTGAGAATTGGGAATAACAACAACTGTGGTTGATTCTCCTGGTTTGATGCTGCCGTTTCTCGGTGTGGCATCCAGCCAGGGCACATTCAGCCCTACAGACCAACTGATAGTAATCGGGCTGTTGTTGGTCAGGTGATAGGGCATATTCGATGGCAGGAAAGGCCCACCGAGATGACCGGAGAACTCAACGTCCTTTTCCGGAGCAACTGCCAAATAGTCGGGTACCCCATTGCCGCTCAACTGTACGTCAACCTCGGGTTCGTCGTCGTCGTTGCTTGTTATAACAACCGCACCTTCGTATTCTTTTAACTCTGTCGGCTTGAAAACCACATCGAAGGTTACAATTCCCATAGGCGGTATAACAGCCGGCAAAGCAGGAATGTCCTCCAATCTCAACGCCGGTAAGCGTATGGATACGTCATCTACGAACCAATCGCCATACATCCCTTTAGGATAGTATGTCCCCGTATGTCTTATCCGAAATCTGAAATTCTCGTGATAAGCCGGGGGTGGTAGCGGAACGATAGACTCGAGGTAATTTGTCATATCCGGCCCGCCTGCAAACTGGCGCTCCAGCTCCACCCAGCCGGCGCCGTTCCAGTATTCCACGACCAGATCGTTGCCGTCAGGCGGACGCTCGCCGCCGCCGGTACGCTGCCACCAGTATCTGAGCTCCAATCCGCTCAGCCCCGAAAGGTCCATAACAGACGACTCCACCGCATCTGTCGCGCCAGGATCGCCATTCAAACGCAGCGAATATGGCATTGATGGTTCTCCCAACCCGACAGCGTCAATAGTGGGAGTGCCGCTTATAGCTGTCCAGTTATCCGGATTCAATATCGTGGTTGGAAAATCGTCAAAGAAGCCTTTAGATAGCACCTGGAGAGCAGATATGTCGGAGACCATTAGATTGTTATCCGGACTGGCGTTCCAAATTTGGACTTGTTTTGTAGATGACCGTCCTACGATAAGATCTCCAAACGGCATATTCAGGTCAAGCGGAAGGCCAATGCCATCCCTGACTTCAATCTCGGGTGGAATCGGTATTACTTGCAGCCTCACCACCCTAATCTCACTGCGTCCGGTGGTCACATTTGTAAACGTGATTACGTCATTGTAATCACTTGGCGGCAGGGTATTGGCATCCGCGGTAATCGAGACTACAACCGCCTGAGAATCACCGCCGCCGAGGCTGCCGGTAGGGTCAAGGGTGCCGTTATTCGGCTCGACCCTAAGCCAGGGCTGCGTAATGGTCGCAGTCCATTCAACAGGGTCGGCCCCAACGTTCGTAAGGGTGTAACTCTGGCTCTTGGGAGCAAAAGGTCCTCCCTTGTTGCCCCCGAAGTCGAGACCTTGTGATGGCGACACCCACAAATCATCTGTCAGGAACGGCAAGTACAATACGGCATTGCCCACGATCCGGTCCTGGCTGGGATTGGACTCAAAGTAATCATGGCCGATGAGCACGACGTGGCCGCGTCCTATCATCTTGTGAATGACTACCGGGCCGTAGCCGGCCCTTTCAACTATTGGCCGGCCATCGATAGTGTAATAGTGAGAGCTGTAACGACCGGCAGTATAAGGGCTGGAGACTCCCTGCCCGATTGGGTTATCAGGCGCCACTACGTGAACCGGCTGTCGGCTGAAATCCGAACTTGTAGTAATATTCATTAACCCGGCGCCGGTAAGGATGCCATATTTCTGGCCGTAATCACATTGAATTACGGCTCCTCCGGTGCTGACAAAATCCCGCAGGATAGAGCCCCACGCTCTGCCAATATCGAACAACTGGGTCAAGCTGGCATTCTCCTGCTCCGGAATAAGCAATACCTGCTGTCTTGGCAGCATTGAAGACAGCTCATTGAAGTCGGTCAGCTCGGTAATTGCAAAGTTCGCGCCGGTGGAATCAATGGCCTTTATGGTATTGTCGTATTCGCCGCCGGTGGACATATCCGCAAACTGTGCATAGACCAGCACCCTTCTTATCCCAACCATAAGCTTCACATATCGTTTCTGAACCGCGCCACTGGTCAGATTCACAAAACTCACAGGGCCGGTATGAATACCCTGGGGTAAAATATTGGCGTTGGCATTGACATAAACAGTGACCCCCGTATTACCCCCGGACAGCAGGTTCCCGGTATTTGGGCTGGCGTCTAACCAGGGCACGTTCGGCTCCACGGCCCAGTTAAGTGCATGAGTGCCGGAATTGCTTAGGGTATATACCGTGCTCGGCGGGTCAAAAGGCCCCCCCTCATTGCCTGCTGGAACAAAATCTTCCCACGGGGTGATTTGCAGGTCATCGGGAGGAATTGGAGTTAGATTGACCAGGTACATATATTCGCCTATCGATAACCCCCGCAACACCACGCTGCTGAGGTTTCCTGTTTCTAATGCAGCGATGATGCCCTTGGCCTCTTCAATAGAGCTCACGCGGCTGTATTCTTGAACAGCGAAGGTAAGAAATGCAACTGTCTGACCTGGATTAACAACTACGTTCTCGTACCGCCAGGCAAGACGGTCGGCTCCATAAGTTGTTCCATAGAGCTCAATGTAATCGATTGGCTCATCGGCTCCTGCAACGTACACAACATGGGCAAGCGAGGAATCACCTCCGCGATCCAATTCGTCGTCGGTGGCGACCCATTGGTCCGTTAGTTCGATGATATTGTCCCCATCGTCGGTGCCGGTGATTTGCGTTGAGCCGTCAGACCCCAGATTACTGAAATATTCGACGCTTACAGTAATAGGTGAGGCTGTAGGATTGTAGAGTGAATCATACCACCGGCCGAAATTGCCCAAAGGTCCATCCTTGGAAGCAGGTACGTAGAGTTTGCGGGTAACCCGTAATCCGCTAAGTGTCTCGGTCGTGCCAATGATGTTTCGGCCTGAGATCGTAAGATTAGTTGCGTTATAATTTACGCCATTAATCCTCAGGTAATAGGCATTGTCATAGGAATCGGCCGTCCCCTCTGAAATACAGGTGCCGGCACTGGTGGATACATCATATATATAGCCATCAGGGTCGTAAAGCACCTCCGTGGTGCCGGTACCATAGCAGGGTGCGGCCGCAAGAGCGACGAGCGTCAAAGCGACCAACGCAAACACCGTGTAATGTATGTGACTTCGAGATTCCATAATTAGCCTCCTTGAATTGTAGTATGGTAGATTACAGAATACTTCTGACATACTAAACAGACTTCCCACACGTGTTGCGCGCGTGAAGCCATGCTGTTACACAGAAGGACCACCATCCACCGCAAATCTTCCCCTTTCCTGCACCTGTGGCCGCGTACCCAAGATGCTCATCACGATCGAAACGGCCTGTTAAGACCAACCTGGTTCAATCAATGTTGTTCCCCATCTAAAGTTGCTACAGTCCTGATGCGCCGCATCCTCAGAAGTAACAGCTTTTTTCGAGATTTTCCAAAAAATATTTCGACATCCTTTCGCCCATATACACGGGATTTCACTCGGCAAACCCTATCCATGATCGCTCACGTACGGCTAAGCTGATATGCGTGATTTACCACTGCAACAGCTCACCAACCCGGTGAAGGAGCGGCTGGTTGCCAGTTGTTCGGGTCGTTGCCGTAAAGAGCCGGCGTCTTGCGCGTAAGCGATTTGCCGCCGCCGTCCGGCCCCGTAGGCCACAGGTCAACTCCGCCCGGA
>CAYGZM010000036.1:0-29452 GCA_964354365.1 uncultured Pirellulales bacterium | reverse complement strand
CCTATCCAACGCCCCCAACATTGTAACCACTTCCCCGCTCCCTGTCATCCCGACCAGCGGTGCGCAGCACAACTCTCTACCTGTCATCCCGACCGGAGCGGTGCGCAGCACCGCGTAGCGGAGGGATCTGGCCGCCACATGTCACCAAAACCTCCTATATTGACCCGGCCCGAACACGGAACCGCCTGAAAAATCTGGCACGGTTCAATTCTGGGTGGCAGCCTCAAGCGCAGCTTGGGGATGGCAAAACTCGCAAAGCGGTACAACCATCCGCAAATCCGTCGGATTTGAGGCTGGCACGCCCTATGAAACCACAAATAATGTTACCCGGAATTTGACTTATTTGAACCATGCCAAAAATCTCCGTGGCCTCCGGCCTCTGCGGCCATCCTTCATCCTGCGGCGCTGACAACCTCTTGTAAATTCGCCCACCTGCGGCTATCCTCACCACAATTTGAAAGGTCAATCGCTAATGCAGAAGAAAACCTGGGCAAAACTGATCATCACCATGATTCTGGTTGCCGCAGTCGCCGCGGGAATTTATCGCCAGTGGTTCTGGAAGGCGGACGACGCCGGCCACACGTGGGGCGACGGCAGCCTGACAACCTCTGAGAGGGCCTACTACACAAATCGAATAAACACCATCATTGAAACCTGGCAGCGTAGTCGCCGAGACACAGGACAAGGCGAGAAGGGCCGATTCGAGGATTCCTACGAAACTTATATGGTCATTGACCTGGACAAAGACGCGATGTGGATTGAGGATAACGGTCAAATCCAGCCGGACAACTACACCGAATTCCCCGCCAAAATGAAATGGGTCCTCTTCCACAAGACTCCACAAGGCGACAGCGAGCTCCCAGGCCAAACACGCCTGAGAATCCGCGGCGGCAACTCGGGCCGGGACTATCCCGAAAAGTTCTATCTCATCGGCGCAGGCCGGGGCGCCGGCCATCTGTACTTTGAGTTCAGCACCAGCAGCAGAGGCAACGGCTCCGGCTCCGGCAAATTTCTCCCGCAGTCCCGCCAGTCTTCTGCCGCCGAGCCGAACGATTCCTATGGCTCCCTTATCGTCAGCGACTCCGAATACGAGCAATACCGCCGCTCGTTGCTCTCTCGTGACCCCAACGCACCCGCTGAGCCTGTGGACTCGTCGCCCTTTGCTCAAAATAAGGCGGCCTGGCGGAAAATCGAAATACCCCTCTACCAGCAGATCGAGAAAGAAGTCTCCTCCGTCGGCTTCAGCCTCAGAGACCTCACGGTCGAACCAGGCCCCGATTTCTCCGCCGCCCACGCCGACCTCCTCGACGTACATACCGAAGGTGTCCTCAGAGGAATCTTTGGGGGCTACTTGTGGGGCAAGATCTATCTTAAAATCGACTACCTCGGCGATGATATATGGTATGCAAAAATCGCCCCGAATCCACAGCGAGGCACGATGCCGCGCAGGGATAAAATCGACCTTGAATTCCTCGTCTGCCCGACGGCCCCAATACCGGACTCGCAGCGCGCCGCCCTGCTCGAAAAAGCAAGAATGATCCAACCTGATACCGCCATCATCGCACAGTCCAAATGGAAAGTCGCCCTGCCAAACGGCGCAACCGTCGGATTCATCGGCATCTGCGAAAATCCCAGCGCCGGAAAAAAATGGTGGGGACCCGATGGCTCACCACTCGAGTACGCCCCCTACTTCAACTCTGAGGCGTATGACGGCCCCCGTGAGGACAGAAAGATATACGAGATGGCATGGAGAATAGAATTACCGCAAATGCCGAACGGCGGCGGCGGAACCCAGACCGGCCTCGATGGCTGCGTCGGCTCTTACAGCCGGTCCATCCGCGACAGATACGGAAACCAAATACATAATCTCAATGCCGAGGGCTGTGCCTTTGAGCAACCTCGTACAAAAACCACACTACATCTCGGCGTAAGCGTCGGCGACGGCCAATATCAGAACGTCACCTTCGAGAACATCTCTCTCGTCCCCGGCCAGGACCAGGGCTTCAAGATACTGCTTCCTGACCAGCAGCCCTAGCTGCCGAACCCTGCAAATACGCGCCGGGCGTATGCGCTGCTCTGTTTGAAAGCCTCCACCGTTCCCATCGTCTTAGGCGTCCCCTGTTCGACCGCCTGCTCAATCACGATATGAGGCCGAACGCCTATTTCCGAAAGATATTTCGCCAGCCGCGGATAATCTATGTCGCCCTCGCCGAGAGTCTCGCTCCAGATATTCTGCGTCGATTGCCGAAGATGCAGCTCTGTCACCCGCGGGCCGTAAAGCTTCAGCACGTCAAACAGCGCGACCGCCGAATTCCCCGCGCCGCGATATACCCAGTGGGCATCCAAACACAAAGTCACGTATTTCGGATCCGTCCCGGCCATCATGTGGTGGAACTCCCTCGCCGCGTTGCGAAGCTCGATATCGTGATTGTGATACGCCAACGTCAGCCCCATCCCCTTGAGCCCCCTGCCCAGAAGCTCAAGCATCTTCGCCTGAACCTCAAGCTGTTCATCGTTCTTATTCTCCGGCCCGCCCCACTGAATCGGGCTCGGATTCGTGACAATTATCCGCGTCCCGATGCCCTTGGCCTTCTTCGCAATCGTCAGCACTTCATCGACGCTCTTGCTTGCCGTCTGGGCCTCGTGCAGCACGCTGTTGACATAGAGCGACCGCATCTCCAGGCCATGCTTCTTCAACAGACCCGCCAGCTCATCAATCTGCTCCGGCGCCGTAACGAGCGGCTCGTACCCATCCATCCCGCTTGCCGCTAACTCGCCAAGCCCCGTATCGAGCAGCTTATTGAAGTCCTTGCCCTCTCTCTGGTAGAACACAAGCCACGAATACTGATTGCACGCCAAGTGCAGCTTGCCCCGTTTCTTCGCTTCCGCACCCGCCGCCGACCCAACCCCCGCAAACATCGCCCCGCCAACCACCGCCATTTCACCAAGAAACCCCCGCCGAGAGATTCTATCGTCCAACATAACAACGACTCCCACAAAAAAATTCATTCGGCACTTGCGCTTCTCAAATCTCAACTGTTTCTCTATCTTTCATCAGCTTAACATTACCTCCCAAAAGCTCAAAGTATTTCTCAGGGGAAAAGGTGTGGATGGGGATTATGCACTTGGGCCTTACCGCCGGGGCAATGTTTCGCCCGGCAAGCTGGGTAAGCTGTTTGTGCGTTTGAAATTGGGTTTGATCGGGTTTGGTTTTCGTATTGCGTGTTGCGTATCGCGTATTGCGTTGGGGGGATTGGCTTTGTTTGGGTTTGTTTTTTGGGGCGAAGCGGAGCGGAATATTGGTGTAACCATTTCTGGCATAGGAGGTTACATTGGTTTTGGCCTTGAGGGAATTGGGTTTGTTTTGCAAAAAAAGGACGATTTGTAGAGCGCGCTCGACAATTGTAGAGTGCCGGCAAGCTGGGCAGGATGGGCGGTTTAGACAGGAGACAGGAGACGGAATCCAGAAGAGGGATTCCCGAGGAATCGGGATGTTCGCTTTACTGCGACTTCGCTTACACATTGATCACCTCTTATTTTGTTAGATGTATATTATACATCGTGCGGAGTTCGGTGTCAATGAAAATCCCCAATAACCGCAGACGCCGGGGCACTCTCCCCCCGTCATTGCGAGGAGCACAGCGACGTGGCAATCTCACTTCATCATTCGATGTTGTGAATTCTTTGCTCTGCTACACGTCCCAAACGTCACCCAAAATTCAAACCCACCCGATAGTTATGGAGAAAGACTCATCCCGCTTAAAGAAGGGCCATTCCTGACTCTCCCTGGTTTATCCCGCTGACCCCCAAAAATGTACCGGACACCTTTAATTCCCACCTTTAATTCCCCATAGACCAAATCAACGTCGTCCGTTCCAAGTGCCCCTTTTTTGAAGAAACCCATCTGGTTCTGCCACCTCGATACTTACCGGCCCCGCAGAAAATCGCCCGAAACGGGAGATTTCGCGTTTCCATTTCTGCCTAAATCTGCTACAATATTACCGGTCGGCGAGTGAAGCCAAGGTCATCACGAACCGGTTGATGCGAATTTGCATAAGATGCCGTGATAAGGGGGCAATCTCAATGCAAGGTATTGATATCTCAAGAATTGGTGCGATCGGAAGACGCGATGGAAGGGCGTCTTATACGGGCAATAAACCGAATCTCCGCATCTTATGCGGGTCGATCTAAAATTGTCTTCTGCTGAAATGGTTCACCTTCTATGAAGACCACACAAACACTCGGCGTGATCTTAAGAACAGTCGGCTCGATCGTTGTAGTGTTGGCATCGGGCCTGATAATTCACGCAATACTTAGCCTGCTCATAGGTGGCCCTCGTGGAGGTTTGCTTTTCTGTCGAATCCTGGCATTCATCCTTGGTTTATGCCTTCTTCGTGGAGCCCGGAGCGTCGTTTCATTCGATTATCCAGAAGAGTCTGGAGAGGAGATCGGTGCAGCAGAACCAAGCGGTCCGGCGACCGTGAGCCAGCAGGTTGGGCCGGATTGAAATCGGCATGTCATCGGCGGCTGGCTCCCGTCGCTGACCTTTGTGTTCGGCAAGAGAAAGACTATGACCAAAAGGCAAGACGTTTCACAGACTGCAGAACAACGGGCGCGTCTGGGTGCTTACGAGAAGGCTATCCCGCAACTCGCCAGAGCCACGCTCATAACACAGGCGGCATCGCGGTACCTGCATGCTGCGAAGAATGATATGTCGGGCATCTCCGCTATGCTTTCCGATCTCTTCCAACGCAAGAGCGTGCGAGAAGACAAAGAATCTATGCAACTCGTGGCCCACATCACCGCTGAGTTCGAGGATCTTCGGGAGATGACCAACTCCTTCACTTCCTGGTTCAGAACTCCACGGCACATGGACGCACGCCCGTTGTGCGAATGCATCAGGCAGGTGTCAGACGTGTTCGGCTCGACACTCCGCCAACAAACCGTGGCCCTCGACTTGCGGATCAACGACGAATCCGGCGATACGCTCGTCCCAACGGAGGTTCTTAGAGAATCGCTTGCCAGTCTGTTTCGGAATAGCCTGGATGCCTTGGAGGCTGTGCCAACATCTCGCCACATCCGAATCACGACAGCGAAGAAAGACGAGTGTGTTGAGATCAAGGTGGAGGACGATGGACCGGGTATTTCCCCTGAAATGCTCCCCACGGTGGGCAAACCCTTTTTCACGACACGGGCTGATCGCCATGGGTTGGGCCTTTGTCTCGTTAAGTGGATGCTCGAGCAGGTTGGGGGCACGTTCTCTATCGGGAATCACCCCCCACATGGTGCCACTGCTGTCCTCAGCGTTCCCCTGAACTGGAGGAAATACCTGAATGAAGACAATCCTATGGCTTGATGATGATGAACGCCTTCTGGACGAAAGCGCGCCGCTCTTCGAGCGGAATGGCTTCCACATTTTCAAAGCGCTCAACGTCACCCAAGCACTGACCCTTCTCCGTGAAAGAACTTCTCTCATTGATGGCATGATAATTGATGTGAAACTAGCTGGAGGAGAGGATGGTCTGGCATTCCTGGCGGACCTGCACCAACGCTATCCCGGCATTCCCAAGGTTGTCTTTACGGCCTACCCCGAGTACGACGATCACGTTCGGGCAGAGCAGGACGGGGCAAACCTTTACTTTGAGAAGATCGATAAGTCCATTCCCCTTGACCCTGCAAAGCAGGCCAAGTTCTTCCAAGCCCTGCACAGGGTCCTCTCTGCCAAGACTCCCAATCCCGCGCAGGGGCATCGCTGCCCACCCATCGAACACACGAGGGCTCTTTGGGGAAGAGGTGTTTTCTTCTTGCTGCTTTTCGTCGTCGTTATTGCCGCCGTGATCGCACTCGCGCGATTTGTTTCTCCTTGGCTCTTGGCGGTTACGCTTCTTGGAGCGATCTTGCTGTTTGCTTTGGTCGGCGTGTTTGTACTCAGAACCCAACAGACCCAAGGAGTCTCCGAGCGGAACTTGGTTTCTGTAATACGGTCGGTGCTTGAGACCGCTGGGCGAGTACTCCCATTGTTTAAGAAGAAGGATAAAAGCAAACGGAACTGAGGAAAACAGCCCGGACCCGAACCAGAGGGTCCAGGTTACGGCTCGCAAGCTCGCCGAACCTGATCCTATTCGTTAATCCCTCCCTTTCGTTCGTTCCTCCGCTACGGAATCCTCATCCCCTTCGACCGCCGCGTCCCCGGTGCTCAAAGAATTCCAGCCAGCCTAATATGAGCATATCACCTATTCGGCCGCGATGTCTGTATTCCTCAGGCGTCTTGCCCCAGTAAAACCCTATCCATCCGCACACAAATCCCCTCTTATCCTGCGAAACCTTCACCCATTCCAGGTCCTCTCCGCAAGCGGCAACCACCACGCCCGACGTCAGGAAGGCAACTGCACCTGTAATCCACCACCACCCGAATCGTTTTGAGTATTTGAACATTTTTATTTTGAGGTTCAACTCCAGAAAAGTTGGTGAATGTTAAGGTTATCGCGGTCTAAGTCTTTTGGATTTAACGCTTTAAGGCGACAGCATGTACGGGTATAATGTCATTGCTATCAGCCACATATATGCTGGCACCAACAATGCGATAAATCCTTTCCTTTCATACCGTAAATCAGCAAACTTCTTCTGAATCAAGCAACTGTTTCGGATGAGAGCCTATTTTGAATTTGTCGTTCGACATTGCTCAGGATGGTGAGCCTGTCGAACCATTTAGGATTTCGTGCTTAGGATTTCGGATTTGCTCTGTCCCTCTATTGCCCCATAATTTGGGGTTCTTCGTACTTCCTAAAGTCCTCGGCATCAAAGTTGATCAGAATCGCGTTACGAAATTGCAGGTAGAGTTTCCCGCCGCCGAGCCGGAAGCCCAAGACAACGTCGCTTTCCTCGTAACCGTCGGGCGCCCCGATTACATTTCGCTGCGCCAATTTCTTAACGGCGTTTCGTACCCTCGAATCTGCCTCTTTTCCGGGTCCAAGGAGGCGCTCGACCTCCTCGACGGTATCGCCGTTCTGCACGCCGTGGTAAAGGGCCGAGTACAGCCACTTGCCGCTCCCCGTATAACGATACACCGCCGCCGAAAACCAGCCCGTCTGGCAGCTATACGTAACCAGGACGATCGCCCCAATCGTCACCACCACGCCCACCAGCATCAATAGAACTATGCTGCGCCGCTTCACCCGTTTCTTCCCAAAAGCCTGTTGTACACCCCTTCAATCGTATCAACCATCGTCTCCGGCGAGAATCTCTCCTTCACGGACTCTCTGCCCTGTTCACCCAATCTCTTTCGCAACTTCTCGTCTTCTATCAGCTCCGCGCACGCCTCAATCAATTGCTCGACGTTCTTAGGCTCAATCAAGCGCCCCGTATTCTCATTCACCACTTCTCTTGCCCCATCAACGTCGAAGCTAACCGCCGGCCTTCCGCACAGCATCGCCTGCGGAAGCGCCCGCGCAAGCCCTTCGCGCAGCGAGCAGTGCACAAGAATATCGCAAGATTGTATCGCAAGCGGAATCTCGCGCGGAGGCAATAGGCCCGTGAACCTGACGCGCTCAGCCAGCCCCAGCTCCCGAACCAGCCGTTTGTAACGGCCGGACAAATTCCCATCACCCACAAACAGCCATACGCAATTGGCGAACCGCTTCGACAGCTCTTTTGCCGATTCGATTATGTAATCGTGCCCTTTAAGCTCGAACAGCCGGGCGATTGTCACAAGCACAACCGCGTCCTCCGCGATCCCGTATTTCCTGCGAAACTCCATCCTCCGCTCCCGCGAAATCGGCCCTAAGAAATCCCCATCCTCAATCGCTGAATACGCCGTCACATACTGCTCCGGCCTCCCGATACCCGCAGCGAGCGCCTGCTGCGTCATCGCATCGGCCACGCTGATAAAGCAGTCCGTCCTCCTGGCCGTCGCCTTCTCGATAGCGATATAGAACTTATTGAGCAATTTGCCCTGATACGGATGAAAAGCAAGCCCGTGTATCGTATGCACCACCGCCGGCCGGCCCCGGCCTGTCTTGTCATTGCGAGGAGTCCTTAAAGGACGATGAAGCAATCTCGACACGCACGGCTTGAGATCGCCGCGCCCGCCTCCGCCGGACTCGCGATGACCAAGAATACAATTGTAGCCCGCGAACCTGCCCAATATCCCCGCCTTCGCAGAGTGCGTGTGAACAATGTCCGGCTGCAATTGGCGCAGCAGCTTCTTTATCGCAAAATAGCTCGGAACGTCATAAAGAGGGTTAATCGCACGCCTCAGTTTATCGACCACAATAACGTCATGCCCCGCCCCTTTGGTCTGCTCGAACAGCTCCCCCTCGGGCCCGAGCGCCGGCCCCGTAAGCAATGTCACCTCGTGCCCCCGCTGCGCAAGGAGCTTGCACGTAATCAGCGTATTCTCCTGCGCCCCACCTAATATCAACCTCGTTATTACGTGCACAACCTTCATCTCTGCGCTTCTTCCCAGCCAACCGCTCCTATGTCATTCCAGCACAAGCGGGAATCCGAAATAAGACAACAGTGTGAACCCGCGTTAATCCGTGTCTATAATCCTATTTAATCTTTCTTTGTGCCTTGGTGTCTTCGTGCCCGACTTTTGTCTGTAGTCTTTGGTCTTGCGTCTTTAGTCGTATTTTATCCACATCAAGCAGAGGCCGTTTGGCGGGGCCAGCCGACCCGCTGCGGTGCGGTCCTTGGCATCGAGAATCTCGGCCATCTTCTCAGGCTGCCACCTGCCCACGCCCACCTCCACCAACGTCCCTACGATATTGCGCACCATATTATACAAGAACCCGTCCCCCTCCACATCCACGTATATCCACTTATCTTCCGCCGTCACCTCGCACCGCAAGACCGTCCGCACGGTCTCTTCCCGCTTGTCTTTGCCGGAGGCGAAGGATTTGAAGTCTCTAGTCCCCACCAATAGCTTCGCGGCCTGGTTCATCGCGGGCACGTCCAACTTCTTAGGAACGTGCCAGCACCGATTAAGCTCCATCACCGGCCGCCTCCGCCCCGTGTAAATCGAATACCGGTAGAGCTTACTCGTCGGCCCGCTTATCAAATCGAAGCTGCGCGAGGCCTCGGCCGCCTCGGTCACCACAATGTCACGCGGCAGCCGATCATTGATTGCATCCGCGAAGTTCTCCGTAGGAATCGGGCAGTCTATTTCAAACAGCGCCACCTGCCCCAGCGCGCTTACCCCCGCATCCGTCCTGCTGGCGCCGTGAACAAAAGTCCGCACCCCCACGAGGTTCGAGACCACCTCCACCAGCTCGCCCTGAATGGTCCTTTTGCCCGGCTGAATCTGCCAGCCGCTGTACCTGCTGCCGTCATACTGGACGGTGAGTTTTATCTTGCGAACAGCCATCCCGGCTATTAAAGCAGCTTTTCCGCGATTTGAACAGCATTCAACGCCGCCCCTTTGCGAAGCTGGTCGCCCGCCACCCAGATATTGATGCCGCGATTTTCGGGCAACGACTCATCCTGCCGAATCCGCCCGACGTAAATATCATCCTTGCCCGTCGCATCAATCGGCATCGGAAACCGGTTGTGCTCGCGGTCGTCCAGCACCGTCACGCCGGGCGCGGTCGATAATAGGCCTCTGACCTCGTCCGGCGTAATCGAGCTGGTGAACTCCAGGTTGATGCTCTCGCAGTGCGCTCTCATTACCGCAATCCTGATACACGTGCAAGTAATCGCAATCTCAGGGCAGTCAAATATCTTGTGCGTCTCCTTGACCATCTTGGTCTCTTCCAGGTTGTACCCGTTCGGCCCGAGCGATGAATTATGGCTGAAGCAGTTGAACGCAATCTGATACGGAAACACCTTTATCGTCGGCTTCTTGCCGTCCAGGATCTCCCGGCTCTGGCTCTCCAATTCGAGCATCGCCGACATCCCCGCGCCGCTCGCCGCCTGGTACGTGCTCATTACCATTCGCCTGACGGGGTTGGCCTTGTGCAAAGGCCAGACCGGGACGATGCCGATTATCGTCGAGCAGTTCGGGTTCGCAATAATCCCCTTGTGCTCGGCGATCTTCTGCGGGTTTATCTCCGGAATCACCAGCGGGGCATTCGGGTCCATCCGGAACGCCGAGGAATTGTCAACAACCACCGCGCCCGCCTCCACCGCCGCGGGCGCAAACTCCTTGCTCCGTTCGGCGCCGGCGCTGAACAGCGCGATATCAATACCCCTGAAGCTCTTTTTAGTAAGCTCCTCAACGATATAAGTCTTGCCCTTGAACTCGATCTTCTTACCCGCAGACCGGCTGCTCGCAAGCACCTTCAGCGAAGAAAACGGAAAATCGCGCTCTTCAATAATCCGCAAAAACTCCTGACCGACCGCCCCCGTCACACCTGCGATAGCCAGATTACAACCCATCTTGGAATCTCCCAAATAACCTATTCTTCTTGTTTCAACTTCTACTTCGCCCGTTCCTTTTCGTGTCTTTGTGCCTTCGTGGCCCAACGTTCAAATAGAGCAATGGGCAGCCAGACCGAGACTGCCCACACAGATATCAATTCCTGTAGCGTTGCGGAATTATAGCCCCGCTATCCGCAAAACGCAATACCCCCGCCCTAATATTTACTATTTACTCAAATCAGCCAGCAGACTACTGGATACCTGCTTTCGCAGGTATGACAAGGCGAACAGGTCCGTTTGGGTATTTATTACGTTTCTACAGGGCGTCTCTGCCACACCGCCGCCATCAGCGACCCCGTTATTATGCAGATGAACACAAATATCGCCGCCGGCATCGCCGCCTTCTCTCCGAAGTGCTCCAGGGCCAGCACCGTCCCCAGGCCGGCGTTTTGCATACCGCCCTCAATTGAAAGTGTCCGTCTCTGCCGCTTGTCCATCCGAAAGACCGCCGCCACCCAGTACCCGCCCAACATCCCAAAAACGTTCATTATCACCCCCACGGCCAGAACCGCTCCCGTTACCTCGGCTAACCGCTGCTTGTTAAGCGCTATCACCAGCGAACAGATAAATATGATAAACGTCACCGATATAGCAGGAAATATCGGCGCAATCTTCTCCACCTTCTCCTTGAAATAATGCCTCACCGCAAATCCGACAAGCAGCGGCGCCACCACCATATACATCACATCCAATGCCATTGCCCCAAAAGGCACCTCTAACCGCGACCGCGCCAGAAGATACGTAAGACCCGGCGTCATAAGCGGGCAGAGCAGCGTCGATACCGTCGTCAGGGACACCGAGTACGCCATATCCGCCTTTGCCACGTAGCTCATGACGTTGCTCGCCATTGCGCCCGGCGCCGCTGCTGTCAGTATCAGCCCAACTGTAATCTCCGGCCCCAGTCTGAAGAGCCTCGCCAATGCAAACGCCGCAAACGGCATAATAGTGAACTGGACCACAGTGCCTATCAAAACGATAACGGGCCTCTGAACAATCCGCTTGAAATCCTCCGCCTTCAATACTGCCCCAATTCCGAACATCGTTAAGGAGAAGAACAGCTTATTGTACTCTTCCAACGCCGTAAAAGGCCCGGGCCAAACATACGCCGCCGCCCCGAACAACACTACCCACAGCGCAAAGTATCGTGTATAGAAACTCAGAATCTTCTTCAACATGCACGAGAATATAGACGCACGGTCGTCCCTCGTAAACCATAAATCGACCCGCCTGTTCCCTGCGTCACTATCGAGCGGTTCGAGCCGGTCGTTGACGGTATCTGCAAGGCGTTGCCGATGTGAAATGTCCCGACGGCTCTGCCGTCCGCTTATTTCTGCGAGGCGCCGTCAGTTGACGCAGGCGGGAGGCTGACGGGCTGGCCGAGCTTTTGGGCCCATTGCATTGTGGCCATAAACTTCGGGGATTTCGCCGGCTCGTCGTCATAGTACTGTAGTATTCCCCAGCTTCCCCATTTGCTCCACCTGCCGACCGAGGAGAAATAGCAGAACAGGTCGCCGCCTTCTTTTTCCCAGGCGTCGAAATGCCTGGTGTATATCCCTGCAAGGTGGGGGTGGGCGTTGGCCTGGTGGAGCAGGGCGGTTAGCTTATCGTTGTTCTCTCCCCCACCGACGCCTACCATGTGCTGGCCGCCCTCATAGACAATCAGCTTGAGGTTGTATTTATCGGCCACCTTCTTATTGCCCTGAATCCACTGAATAGACTGAGGCAGAGACTTGTTTTCGATATAGTCAAGGACCTGCTCCACGGTCCATTGCGCGACTTCTTCGGCGGCGGGCTTTCCCTCTGGACTGATGTTGAAGCTGATGTAGGGCGCAATTGCAAGCGCGTCGGCGTGCTTATAGGCGTCCTGGAACTCGACTACTCGCTCGGAGACGTAAGGATTCGCGGCCTGTGACGGGAGGACTCGCACGAGGCGCTCGCTTCCGCCGAAGACTTCTTCAAATATCCTGAAGATTTGGACGGAGCGGTGCGCCGTGTATCGCCAGCCGGCCTCCCAGGGTTTCTCAGCGAAGCCGAGTTTCATTCCCTGCTCGCCGGCGTATTTGCTCTGCGCGAAGATGCCGTTCCAGACTTCATTTGAGTATTCGACATAGACCTTCAGCTTAGGGTCGAGCCGCTCTTTGGCCATTTTGGCGAAGTTCAGGACGTAGTCGTCGTCGGCAAGGTGCGGGATGCAGAACCACGGATCGGCCTTGAGGCGATTGGACAGGTCGATAAGCAATTCGAGCGGTATCCCTTTTTGGGTGAAGGTAGCGTCGCTGAGCTTGGGCCGCTGCGACCAGTTGCTGACTTTCGAGCCGTTGGTGTCCATAAAGTCCATAAACCGCAGGGCCGCGACGCCGCTCCAGCGCTTAAGGAAAATCGGATGCCAGGGATTTCGTTCGTACGTCTCGAGGAACCCGGGCATAATCACGCGTATATTGCGGACGTAATATTTGGGGTCTGTCTCGGTGAGCTTCAGGTGGAAGCCGCCCTTGGAGGGGTCAACGTCGATGACGATTTTGCCCGGCTGACGGGAGACAATCGTAGCGGCGTTCCAGACGTCGAGCTCGCCCCGCCCGTCATAGAGTATCGTGTATTGCCCCGCCGGGTAATGCCCGCCCTCGATTGTGCACAGGGGCGACTCGGCCCAGCAATCCCTTTCGGGTTGCGTCACCCAGCCGTGCTCATCGAGCGCGAGCTCGGGGCCGCGCCCCCACGATTGGCCTTTCCTCTGGCTGATCCAGATGCGCGACATACGGAATACATCGACGAAAGGCAGCTCTGTGTTCCAGTCGGCCGGTCCCGCCAGGTTCATCCCCAATCGCGCCTGTGCGGCTTCTGCCGGGGCAGACACAAATGCCGACAGAATAATTGAGGCGGCAAGGGCCGCGACTATGACCGGAGTGTTCCTGGTGAAGTGCGACATCAGCATCCTTTCTACTCTTACGATAGCGCATCTATTGCTCAATACGGCGTTGCAGCAGCCATTAGTCGGAGATTACTGCCTGCCACAGGCGGACTGCGCTCCTTCGCAATGACAGGCCGGGTGTTTCCGCCCATCGGACGGTCCTGATGCCGTCCTGTTACTTGTGCATTTCCTGGAGCATTTCCTTTCGCTGGTAGCACTGCTCGGTGAAGACGGCGATTTCAGAGTCGAGGTTGGCGCTTGCCGAATCGCCGAAGAATGCGTGCACGATGGGGAAGACAAGGTCCGGCTTTTTCTTGCGGAGCTCTTTGGCCATTGCCTCGATCTTGGCGGTTGCAACGCCCTCCTGCATACAGGTGAACGGTCCGACGTGAAATATGCCGGATATGCAGGCGTCGCCGTTCGGCTTGACCATGTCGTGCATCAGATGGTACGCGATGCCGGTGCTGAGCGGCGATTCCCCCTCGATGTTGCCGTGACATTCGTGGTTCTTTTCAAGGGTCTCTATCATCTGCATCGGCTTGGGCAGGACGTGCCGGCCGTGGAGCACCTCGTGGAACGGCTCAGCGATTTTCTTCTCGGCGTAGGCCATATACTTTCCCTTGATGAGCGACTTGAGGACCTTTCTGAAGCTCTGTAGCGCCCTGCGGGGATCGCGCTGCCTGATGCGAAGTATGAGGTCTCGCTTGGCGTTTCGCAGGTTCATTTTGTTGACGTAGTCGAGCCAGTCGCTGACGGGGTCGCGTACTACCTCGAGGCCCCGATCCTGGAGCTGCCGGATCGCGAAATTGGTGTACGGGTCGTGCTGGCGCATATAGATTTCGCCAATGTAGAGGACTATCGGGAACCTGCCGTGCTTTTGCAGATTGAGGGCCTTGAATTGACGTACGGTCTCCTTGCCCCATTGGACAAGCTGCTTTGTCTCGGCGCCGGCTTCCACAATGCCCTCGAGCTCGCGGAGTCTTTGCGCTTTTAATTCGAGCATCTGCTCCTTATCGCGGGCGTATGGGCGGAACCGCAGATATATGTCTTCGAGCATATCGGATGCCTTGATCCCCTTAAACAGCATCTGCTGCATTCTCATCTTTTCCGACGAGCTGAGCTTTTGGGGGAACGGTATGTCGAAATAGTCGGTTTCCGAGGATGGTCCCGCAACGGGTATTTTTTCAAGGCCCTCTTTGTCCAGAAAATCTCTCATAAGCTCGGTATATTTTCCGAACCTGCATGGTCCGCTGGTCGTGGGGAGCATTACGAGATAGCTGCTTTCGACGAAATCCCTGCCCTCTTTTTCGATCTGTTCGTGGAGGAACCCGATTGCGTCGCCGACGACGCCTTTAAGCGGGTGGCAGACTTCGGTGTATATGTGCCGGCGTGCGACTTCGTAGCCGCGCTCGGTGGCGGTCGGCAGGACCAGGGCGTTGACGCCGAAGTATCGCAGCCCGGCCGCGCCGATGAAGCTGGCGTCGCCCATATAAGGCAGCAGCCAGGTTCGGCCCTCCGTATTGCCGCGGGGGCGCCGTTTTATTTTGTCGAAGTTGAGTTTTTCGCTCTTAGTCTGGTTGACGACCCTTTCATGCGCTTCGGTGCGGGTGACAAAGGGCGCATTGTTGGTCTGGGCGTCGGTGAGCAGGACGAGGGTCGGCTTGTTGGCGGCCTGCTGGATTTTTTCCTCCTGATAGATTTTCAGACTGTCAGGGCCGCATGCGAAGTTCATCATTCGTATGGCGAAGAGGTTGGGGTGGTCCGCGACGAAGACATTGGCCTTGAGAATCTTGACGCTCTCGACCCAGAACTCGTTTTCCACTATCGGCCGGAGCTCAATACCGTCAAATTTGTGATCGAGGAAGATTTGCGGTATGTAGTCGAGGCCCCTGACCTGCGAGAACATTGCCCCGGAGTTAGAGCTCGCTTCGGGATCGAGTAGGACGTAGTCTCGCCCTATTCCAACGTAAGCCTTTTCATTGCTCTGCACGATTCTCTTTAGAAACTTGTCGCCTTCCGCGTAAAGCTCGGCCTTGAACTGGGCCTCGGCGGCGTCGGCGTATTTCATAGCGGCCTTTATCCGCCTGTTGGAGACCGCGAATCCGAGCCTGTCAAACTCGCGCTTGAACGCCTGAACGATAAGCTCATCGTCTCCAAAGTGGAGAATGGGATTTATCTGCTTGCTTTTATCGAGCGAGAGGACATCGTTGAGGACGTAACCCTCGGATTCGGTATAGATGCAATACTTGAGGTCCGGGGGCTCGCCGGTCCTCTGCTCGATGAAACTCGGGTTGAAGAGGTATTCGATTTCAGGGTCGTCGTTGAGGACTGCGGCGTGCCCGGTCGCGAGCTTTCTGGCGATGCAGAACTCCGTCCTCGAATTATCGACCCCGATCTTGGCAATTTCCTTGTCGCTTCTCGGCGAGACGACGGGGTAGAAGCCGAGCTTGCGCAGCAGCGCAGCGCTCCAGATTCCCTTTTCGCCAAGGGTGGCCGTGCTCCTTTTTATGCCGACGGTTATGGCGTTATCAGGCGCCCACGCGGAGGCGAGCTCGGCCTGCAGGGCGCCCTGCTTTTTGAAATGCTTTTCGTAGATTTTGTGGTACTTATCGACGTAGTTCGTTTTCGGTCTGCACGAGGCCTCAGAGTTGCCTCTCGGGCAGAAGCCGCCGGTGATTATCTCATCCTCTTCGATGGAGAAGACTTCAAGCTGGCAATCTCTCACGCCGCAGGTTTCCTCGCCGAAAAGCTCCTTGCAGGGGGCTTTCCTTTTTTCGAAGGGCATATTGACAATTTCCCACCCTCGGAAGGCTGAGCCGTACTTTTTGCCCTGCTGCTCGAGCTGCTTTATGCTCTCGATAATGTCGAGCGCCTGGCCCCAGGCGCCGAACATCTCGCGGTGCGGGTAGGCTTCTATGTGTTTATTGGTGACCTGGGCGAGCGCTGCGAGGAAGGCCTTCCCCAAAGGGGGACCCCCCTGCGCGGAGCACTTCCGGCCGACGTGCTGCGAGCCGCCGACGAACTTGTAGTAGTAACTCGCGGCGGTTCCTCTTACTATCGCGGCGGCGATTTCGTCCCTGCTGAATCCCTCGGCGATCAGCCGGTTTTCGTCCATCTCCATAAAGACGCCGCAGGTCGAATCAATGATGGGCACGCGCGGCGCCCGAAGCGCGGCCTCCTGGAGGGTGTTCTCGACGTTGAGGTTAATAACATCGGCCATATTCTCAAGCGTTTGCCCGGAGCCGGCCTGGCAGCTATAGTTCATCTTGGCTTCTTTCACCGTGCCGTCCGGGCCGAAGCTTGTGAACTTCATATCCTGCCCGCCGACCTCGAAGATTGTGTCCGTTTCGGGGTTGCAGTGCTTGACGCCAAGTGCGTGACATGTGATTTCGTCGGTGATTCTGTCAATGATTTCAATGCCCTGCTCGGTCAGCTGGGTGGCCCTCTTTTTGCTCAAGAGGATTTTTTCGTAGAGCTTGCGCGCCGAGCCGGTGGCCCCCACTCCTTTTACGATGACGCTGTCTTTATGCCTGCTGAGGTATTTTAACACCTGCTTTAGGGAGCCTTCGGGGTTGCCGTGGGTCTTGATGTAGAGCTTATCCAGCAGTTTTCCAGTCTGTAGCTCGACGAGCGCGCCCTTGGTGGTCGTGCTGCCGCCATCGATTCCAATGACTACGTCAGTGCCCGGGGCTACTTGTTCGGCCAGTTCCTCCGTCTTTTCATGGACCTGCCGGAGCGACTGGGACAGGGGCGGCCCATACTGGCGCTTCTCCCTGCTATATTGCACCACCTTGTCGAGTTGCTCGAGATGAAAGGCGAAGCTGTTGTTATCTTCAAGGCCCTTGAGTGCGGCCCCAATCGCCGCAACGTTTTGAAAGTGTTGGGGCCTTTCTATGGAGATCCCAAGGAACTCGGCAAGCGCGTTTCTGACCAAGTCGTTGGCCATGACGCCGCCGGTGGCTATAGCACGGCCGTCGGCCCCCGCCGCGGCGAACTCTCTGGAGCCAAGGACATCTATCTTGAAGTTTCTCGCAACCGTCCTGAAAAGGCCGGCCAAGTTGTCTCGCTTGGTTGCGCCCTCATTCTGCTTGTGGATCAAGTCGGACTGAATAACGACGCCGCACCTTGCGAGGAATTCGCTGGGCTCCTTGGACTTTTGCGCCTCGGCCGTCGCCCGCGAGAACATTTCCTCAAGTCTGGCCTGGAGCTTGGCCCGGTTCCGCACCCTGACCTGCTCACTTTCCTCTTGCCCTTTCGCCGCGGCCGGGTCTTCAAGCTCCGGGTGCGGCAGCTCGCCGTCAAAGACCCGCCTGCACTGCTTTTCAATGAGGGTGCCGGAGCCTCCGCCGCACTTCGTGCCGGTTTTCCATTCCTGGATGATTTTCTTGCCGTTAACCTCTCTGACGTTAAAGAAATAGGAATCCTTAGCGCCGATGTGGAAAAGGAAATTCGCACCAGGCGCGATCAAGCCAGCGCCCTTGGGGATTACCACACTATCATAGATATACGTAACTCCCGTCATAACCTTAGGGAGGGCTTCGGCGCCGCTGCCTGTGAACGCAGTGTTGGCTATCGCAGCAGCCCCAAACTTGGCCACGATGTTACGCCAAGCCTCTTTAATGGCTACAATAGGACTCGCAAAGTGCATAATCGGGCCGGGGCAGTATAGTATCTCTTTTGCCTCGTCAAGGACCGCAGAGTGCACAAAGCTGCTTCCAACGTCGATGCCTACAAATAGTCGCCGGTCTCCCGATGGCGCCCCTGTTTTCATTGCTTTATCCATAGACTGTCCGTTACATTCGTAGAAGCTGACGATACGAAGTTTACGGTGATTCTCCAGTATTGCACAATAACAAGTAACATAAGACAAACGGGTATTATACATTGTCCCGGAGAAACTTCAAGGAATTCTCGATAAGGGGGGCTTTGGGGAAACGGCCCGGTATATTGATGAGGGTGTGGAAAAGCAGATAGCAAATCTGTTAGCAACAGCAAGATTCAACACAGCAACCACGCCTGGTGGGAAAAGAGAAGCTCCTTCGCACGGTAACCTCCCACAAAATCCACAGTTTATTCACCCCAATGAAGAGATCACACTGCGGATAACCCTTGGTCCACTATTGGTTTGGCAATAATAGTACATAAGCAATTACAATTTCACCGGATATATGACTAAGACTACTACTTTTTATGTATTAGTTATTATTCGTCTTTGCCTGTGTCATAAGAGATGCGAATATGATTCTGATCGGCAATCTTTTGTACATTACCTTAACCTCGGCAGGTATGCGATTGCTTCACTCGCGCCATCGTTTAACCGTGAAGTGCAAGGCGGGATCATTTGCCGTTGTCTCTTTAAGAGCAGCTTCTTAAAAGAAAGCGGCCTTGTCCGTCATTTTATACTCGCTGGCTTGTCATACTTTGTGGACATTCTTGTTGTCACTGAGTGCGCGAACGTCCCTTTGGCTGGTTGGGCCTTGTTCGCCTGTGCTGCACCATGGAAAGCATAATCCAAGAAAATAAGCGGACCAAAGAGTCTTTTCTTCTCTTGCGGTGGTGTGGTAGGGCGGTGCGCACGGTTCTGGGTAAAGCAGGTTGCCTTTTCACGGGGGCTTTGGTAGTCTGGCAGGGCATGCGAACCGGCCAGTCATACTCAAGCGGTGGACTTGTGAGGGTAGGAGTGCTTCGGCGCCTGTACGAGCTTCTGGCGCCTCGGGCGTACAGCGTCCTTATGTTCGCGGCGTTGTTCTGCACGCTCGCAGCGAAGTTCTTTCAGGCGTGTCGAATTGGCAAGTGCGGGGAGTACTTCGGCTGGATTCTGAGGGACATTTCTGTTCTGTTGTTCGCCGAGATGATTCTGGCGCTGGTGTGCTTCAAGTGGTGCAGGCCACAAGGGCCCCGTGCGGGCAGGTGGATATTCCGCGGCGTTACGGTTGTTGCGGCTATAGTGTGCACATGGTCGGTTATTCACGCGGGGTATTTGATAAGGATGGGGACTGAGGTTTTGCCGAGGGTGATGCTTCCGCTCGTGCGGGATCCTGTCAATGCGCTGTTGATGATAGGGGCAAATCTTGCCAAGGCGCCTGTTGCATCGATTGTCCTGCTGGGGCCGAGTCTTGTTGCACTCGGCTTCCTGTTCTGCGTTTTGGCAAGGCCTGCGCTGCCGGCGTACGACCGCAGACGGTTCACCATCAGGCTGGGCGCCTGTCTTGTTATAGCCGTTGCTGCGACAGTTGCGAGGGCCATTGTCGGGAATGGGAGCTCAGCGTATGGCCGCAGCCCCCACGTTCGGGCGCTGACAAGCCTGTTTCATCCCCGCCTGGAGGAATCGCGCCGCCGTATCCCGTACCTTGACCAGGTGCAGCTGCCTCCGCGAGGCGGCTTGACCAACCACAATGTGGTCATAATTGCTCTCGAGGGGGTGCAGTATGCATATACTTCACTTGCGGACCCGGAGAATGGCTTGACGCCCCACTTGTCCGCGGTGGCGGCGCAGGGGGCGCAATTCACAAACGCGCGTTCGGCGGTCACACATACGACGAAGGCATTGTTTGCGCTCTTGAGCGGTCGTTTTCCGTCGGCATCGGAAGACCTTGCAGAGGCGGTGCCGGCGGTTAGGCATTATGCGAGTCTTGCGACGATCCTGCAGAGACAGTTGGGTTATCGGACGGCGTTTTTCCAGTCCGCCAAAGGCGAATTCGAATCACGGCCCGGCTTGGTCTATAACCTGGGCTTCGAGAAATTCTGGGCAAGGGAGGATTTGGGTGATCCCAATAGTTACATAGCATATTTGGCATGCGACGAGTTCGCGATGTTGGAGCCGATCAGCCAGTGGATACAGCAGGAGGAGCGGCCCTTCCTGCTGGTGATTCTCTGCTCGGTGACGCATGATCCATACGATGTTCCCCAGTGGTATGGCGAGCCGGCAAAAGAGTTAAGCGAGCGCTATCGGCAGACAGTTGGGTACACGGACGGTTTTCTCAAGGAGCTTGACGCAAAACTTCTGGGGCTGGGGCTTGCGGACAATACGATTTTCTGCGTTATCGGGGACCACGGCGAGGCGTTCGGCGAGCACGGCCTGAGCGGACACGACCAGATAGCTTATGAGGAGGCGCTGCGGGTCCCGTTTTGCCTGAGGGCGCCGTCGCTGGTGGCGCCCGGGACAAAGGTGACCGGGCCGGTCAGCTCTATTGACCTGGCGCCGACATTGTTGGATTTGCTGGGTTTTGAAACGGCAGGGGCCGGGTTTGATGGTGTCAATGCGCTCGGCCTGATTCCGCAGGAGCGTCGGGTCTATTTCTGCGGATGGGTGCGTGAAGGGCCGGGCGGTTTCGTCACAGGCGATAGCAAATATGTTTACGATCCGGCCGACAAGAGTGTGTGCTTGTATGATCTGCTGGCGGACCCGGGGGAGCTGGTGAGGATCAGCCTGCCGGTTGAGGAGGCGAGGAAGATAGGAGATAGCATTGCCTCCTGGCGAAAAAGCACTGTTTTCCGTCTCAGCCGGCGTGAACCCGGCAACCAGACTGTGTTCGGGCGGTGGGAGGTTCGCTGGACCAACCGGCTGTTCCTGTCCGCTAAATACCAGGGAGGTATCGAGAACTGAGCGTGGACGTTTTTGCCTTCCTATCCTGCGGGTCCTTCCAGCGATGGCGGCTGTTGATTGTGTATGGATGCGTTGCTTTTTGTAAACACGCGTAGTTTTGGGGGATTAGTGGCGATTTTACGGGTCTTATGGTGTTAATGTGGGCGACTTGGGAGTATTTGGCGTTGACGAAAAACAACGTGGCGTTAAAAAGCGGGATTTGACCGTATCGCCGCCAGCGAGGCGCGCGCGGGTGTAAGTGTGGTTGTTAGAGGACTTTAGAACGAGCAAGCGGACAGGAACGGCCCCTTCTTGCTTGTGTTGGCATATTGTTTGCAGTTTGTGTTGGTTTATCTCTAAGTGGATAACATTGGGCGGACGCCCTAAAAACCGCATATTGGAGGAGGACATGTCCGCCCGATTTTTTGGGTATCTCAAGGTGGGCTTCGGCCCGCTTTGTTAATGGGTATTGCGGAGTCGCGTCCGGAGGAGGAGCGACTCCGCTGATTTTTTGCGCCGTGGAGGCCTGCACCCGTGGTGGGAGCAGCGGTGCGCGGGGCTTGGGGGCGGGAGTTTTCACCAGGCTTTTGGCTACTCAACGGGTAGTTCGCCTCGTATAATCGGCCCTGTTATGGAGCGTGCTGCTTATAGGATTATCGATGCGAATTTCAATCGCGCCCGTGAGGCGGCGCGCGTTGTTGAGGATTTCTGCAGGTTTGCCCTGAATTCGGCCTCGCTTACCGAGCGAGCCAAGAGTCTTCGTCACAAGTTATGTGCGGCGGTCGGCAAACTTGACGCTGGCGGTCTCATCGCGAGCAGGGATACGTTTGCCGATGTTGGTGCGGGCAGGGCCGTTGACAGTCAGCTTTCGCGCGGTGATCTTGCGGATTGTTTTACGGCGGGCTGCAAGCGCCTGACGGAGGCTTTACGGGCGCTCGCTGAGATGGCGGAGACGGAGAACCGACCGCTGGCCGAGACGCTTGAAGGGCTGCGCTTTGCGGCTTACGCCCTTGAGAAGGATATCGTTGTTTTCAGTGAGCCGGCGCAGAAGTTCAAGCGCGTCGGGTTGTATGTCATCATTAGCAGCGATCTGCCCCTGGAGATTATCTCGCTGGCGGGCAAGTGTGCGGCCGGGGGCGCCGACTGCATCCAGTTGCGGGTCAAGGAGATGACGGGCGACAGGTTGTTTGCAGTTGCGGTCGAGTTCGTTCGTATATGCAGGGAGGCGGGCGTCCTGAGCATTGTGAATGACCGTGCGGATATCGCCATCGCTGCGGGCGCCGATGGTGTTCACCTTGGGCAGAACGACGTGCCCGTTGCGGCGGCGCGCAAGCTGCAGATGACGCCTCTAATTGTAGGTAAGAGCACACACTTGCTCAAGCAGCTTCGTGCGGCGTGCGCCGAGCTGCCCACCTACGTGTCGCTGGGTCCTGTCTTTACCACTGACACCAAGCCGGGGATTGAGGCGGTAGGGCTGGAGTATGTCACGGCGGCGGCGAAGGAGCTTGCCGGGACGGGGATCGCGAGTGTTGGGATCGGGGGAATAACGGTGGACGAGGTGGAGGAAGTTATGCGTGCCGGCGCCGGCGCTGTGGCGGTCTGCTCAGCGGTGACGAGGGCGAGCGACCCCGCCGCTGTGTGCCATGCGCTGAAGGAGAAGATCGTCTCATTGAAGAAAGGGTAGCACTGGGCGTTTTGTCGGCGCTGTGGCTGTGCTGGTAGGGTAATTGGCTGGTTGGAAGAAGGGATCGATTATGACCATAATGAGAAGATACAGGTTCATTTGGGTGCTGTTATTGGGCGGGCTTTGTGTGGCCGTGTTTGCGGCGGATGACGAGCTGCCTGGGAAGCCGCCGGGCAAATACTTTGGTCTGTCGGCCAAGGAGCATCAGGGCGCCAAGGGTTTTGAATCGGGCCAGCCGATCGTGGGGACGACGTATTTCTACTGGTACGATATCGACAGCAAGAGCCACATTATTGACGGCGACGGCACGGACGCATTGACGACGCATCCTGCTGATATGAACAATATCAGTTATAACCGAGCCGGCTGGCATAAGCGGCAGTTGAGCGATATGATCGAGGCAGGCGTGGATTTTTTGATGCCGGTTTTTTGGGGCGTGCCGGGGAAATACGACGGCTGGAGTTTCGCGGGCCTGGGGCCGATGGTCGAGGCGCACAGCGAACTGGAGAAAGAGGGCCTCAAGCCCCCGCAGATAGGATTGTTTTACGATACCTCGATACTTCAGTGGAACAGTTTTCGCAGGGACGGCAAGGGGAATTACCACGTTGACCTTTCGGAAGAGTTCGGGAAGGATTGGTTTTATACGGCGATGCGGGATTTTTTCAGTTATATCCCGCCGGCGAAGTGGGCGCGCGTTGACGACAAGCCGATAGTCTTCTTGTACGACGCGGCGTTTGCGAAGGGCCAGGATGAAGGGCAGTTTGCCTACGTGAAGAGTAGATTCCGCAAGGACTTCGGCGTCGAGCCGTTCATCGTCAAATCGCAGGGTTGGAAGGGGCAGGCCGATGCCATTTATTCCTGGGGCGGTGCGGTGTCGGGGCCTCTTATCTACAGGCAGGTGATCGCTCTGGGGCCGGGCTATGACCATAGCGCGGTGCCGGGCCGGTCGCCGCTGATAGTCAAGAGGCTGGACGGCAAGACGTATATTGACAGGTGGAAGAAGGTCCTGCAGCTTAGTCCGGAGCGCAGGCCGTGGATGGTGCACGTCGAGACGTGGAACGAATGGCACGAGGGTACGGACGTGGCCGACTCGCGCGAATATGGCCGGCTGTATATCGAGCTGACGAAGCTGTTTTCGGATCTCTGGCATACAAGGACGCATCTTCAATTGCCCTCGCCCTACGGGGCTGGCAACGCCGTCTGTTGGCAGCCGGATAAGGCCGAGGGCTTGGCGTTGCGAGCGAGCAGCGGCGACGGCGTCTGGGAGGCCAGGAAGTTCGGCGAGGTCGGTGCGGTCGTCTCGGCGGCCAATCCGCAAGTGCAGGGGGGCCGTTATCTTTACTTCAACATCGACGATGCCTTCGCCTTTGACCTGTACGATAAGACGGCTGTTGTTCAGGCGACGTACCGTGACGCGGGGTGTTCGTCTTTTTGCCTGGAGTACGACAGCGTGAATCCCAATGAAGGGCTGTTTGAAGGCGCGTTTCGCCCGGTCGGCAACGTCGAGGTCGGCAGCAGCGGGCAGTGGAGGACGGCGAGATTCGTGCTGCCGCAGTGCCGTTTTATGAACCGCTGCAACGGCGCGGACTTTCGGGTCGCCATTGTCGGCGGGGACTTGGCGCTGGCCGTCAGTAAGGTCAAGCTCGAGAGCCCTCTGTTGCGCTGAAGGTGGTGGACAAAGAGACTGACCGAGAGTGGACCTGGGGTCTGATAAAGTGAGAATAGGCTGTGGCGATTTGAAAGGTGCGAGAAATGATTAAGCTGAAAACCTGTGTATATGTTGTCGGATTGACAGTGCTGGCGTTGTCTGTGCCCGTGCGCGCGGAATCTGGGTTGCTGTGGGATTTGGCGAGGCAGAACAGGGAAGTCTTGAAGATATCGACGCTCTTTACCGCGCAGAATGTGCGGGAGTATCTATCGAACGAGAAGGGTATTGACGACGCAATGAAGTGGTGCAAAGAGACGGGCGTGACGCACGTTTTCATCGAAACATTCAGAGACGGCTACACCGCCGAGCGAAAGACGCTGGAGGACGCCAAATCGAGATTCAAGAGCGAGGGGTTTGAGGTCTCCGGGTGCGTGACTACAACGCGGATGGGCAAGATTTCGGGCGGCTGGAACGGGATATCGTGTTATACCAACAAGGGCACCCAGGACGAGCTCAAGCGGATATTTGAATATACCGCGTCGATCGTCGATGAGATTATGATCGATGATTTTCTTTTCACCGATTGCCAGTGTGACGAGTGCAAGGCTGCGCGGGGCGGGCAATCGTGGGCCGACTATCGGTGCGACTTGATGGTCAGGCTTAGTCGCGAGCTGATACTGGGCGCGGGGCGTGCGGTTAATCCGAAGGTGAAGATCATAATCAAGTACCCCCAGTGGTACGATGATTTTCACAATCGCGGCTACGAGGTCGTGCGCGAGTCGGCGGACTACGACAGGATATGGGTCGGCACCGAGACACGCGACCCCGACAATGAGAGATGGGGCAGAAAGGCGCAATACGAGGCGTACTACATTATGCGCTGGCTCGGCGAGATCGGCGGCGCCAAGACGGGCGGCGGCTGGTTCGATCCCTACGGCACGACGGAAAATACTTATGTCGAGCAGGCCAGGCAGACTGTTTTGGCCGATGCGAAGGAGATGCTGCTATTCTGTTACAGTTCGCTGCTGCGCGAGACGGGGCCTGCGAACGTTCGCAAGCTGCGGACTGAAATTCCGGGCCTTTTGCGGCTTGCCCAGATCGTGCGGAGCAAGCCCATAAGAGGCATTATCGCCCCCAAGCCGCCGAACAGCGACGCGCAGAATGAACAGTATGTATTCGACTTCGTGGGGATGTTAGGATTGCCGCTCGTTCCGACTGCGAAGATCGACCCGGCTGCCGAGGCGGCGTTCTTCTCGGTGCACGCGCTCAAGGACCCGGAATTCTCCGACAAACTCAAGAAGATGCTTGACGACGGCAAGCCGGTGCTGATAACCGACGGGCTGGCTGAACGGCTGGGCGACACGAAGCTCAATGATGGGAATGTGACAATCCTAAAGGTCGCGGGCGAACCCAAAAGCCTGTTGAGACTGAGCCGCGAAGAGCTTCGCCCGATTCGTGACAAATTACTGGCGCCTTTCGGGATGAAGTTCGATGCTCCGAACAAGGTAGCATTGTATCTGATTGGTGATAGGCTGGCCGTCGTCGAGAATTTCAATGATGAGCCGATTGAAGCGGCGCTCGAATTCTCCAGATCGGTCGCGGCGCGCAAGGCGCTGGTCCTGCCGCTTGATGGAGACGCCGAGCTTGCGGCTGACGGTAAGAAGGTGAATCTAAAGAAGATTACGCCGCGGACTTTGGTGGCGATTGAGTATTAGCCGAACTGGTGGGCTAAAGCCCACCCTACGTGACAAGCTCGGCCCATTTGTGTATGTTTTTCGAGAATCAGGTGAGGTGGTCGCAATGACAAGGATTTGGAGACTAAAGATGTCGGCAATCGGAAAGCACAGACAGTTGTGGGTGAAGTCGTTTTTGGTGGGTTGCCTTGTGGTCGCTGCAATGACCTCCGGTCGGCTGGAGGGCGCCGAGCCGCGCCGCGTGATGGCGTTTTACTATCCGTGGTACGGTACGGCGGACGGGCCGGGTGGCGCGGGCAGGGTGCAGCACTGGGGGCGAATAGACGCGGATAAGAAGGACATCTCAGAAAGCACGCATTATCCGGCCCTCGGCGCGTATGATTCGCACGACCCCAACGTTATAGACCAGCACTGCCGATGGGCGAAGCGCGCAGGGATTGATACATTGATTGTGAGCTGGTGGGGACACGGCGATTACACCGACCGGGCGATGCAGACCATTCTCGATGTCTGCGGGCGCCACGGGCTGACCGCCCTGCATTTACTACGAGACGGTGCCGCAGCCACAAACCGCAGAGACGGCGGCGCAGGATATCCTGAAGGTCCTGCGCAGGTACGGCGGGCATCCCGCCTATCTCAAAATCGGGAGCGACGCGGTTGTCTTCGTGTACGGGCGGGCCTTGCAGGAGATTGGGCTGACCGGGTGGCTCAAGGCGCTCCGCATTATCAACAGTCAGAAGGTGGTGGTGGGTCTCAGGGCGATCGGCGATCAGTTCAGCTACGGGGCGGCCCGCGTTTTTGACGGGCTTCACACGTACAACACCGCCGGGTCGCTTCAAGGTATGACGCCTGCCGATGTTCGCAAGTGGGCGCCCGGGACGTACCGGGCGTGGGTGGAGTTAGCAGACGGCGCGGGCAGGATGGGCAAGATAAGCGCGCTGACGGTGATTCCCGGATACGATGACACAAAGATTCGCAAGCCGGGCCTTGCTGTGAAGCGGTTCGACGGCGAGTTGTATAGGGCGCAGTGGGATGCGGCGATTGAAGCGGACCCGCACTGGGTGCTCATTACGAGCTTCAACGAGTGGCACGAGGGCAGCGAGATAGAGCCCTCGCTCGAAGACAAGGAGCTGTATCTCGACCTTACAGCGCACTATACTAAGATCTTCAAGGCCCACACGCGCGTCGTTCATCCTTCGGCCCGCAATTATAGTCCGTATTCGGCCCCCAGTGGTGCGCCAGCTCCGGCCGGCAGTGTGTCCACGGCGGAAAAGGTCGCTCTGCGTGACAAGTATAGGGGCATACGGATAGGCGCGTTGTCGGACGCGGACTCAATGGCGTTCTGGTGGCTGCTGGATGTGGGAGTAGATGTCGAGATTCTCTCGTGGGAGCAGGTGGCCGGCGGTGTGGACCCGGCTAAGCACCAGGCGCTGCTGTACTGTGCGGGTGAGCATTATCGCCGGACGGTAAAGAAAACCGGCGACGTCGATGATGCGCTGGCGGCGTATCTCAAGGCGGGCGGGTCGCTCGCGGTGCTCCCCGCCCTGCCCTGGCCGTTCTACTACGACCAGGACGGAAAGGTGGTGAACCAGGCAGGCCGCTTCGGGGCGACTATACGCGGCGGCTGGGAGAGGCCGCAGAGCGATGCGAAGCTGACTTTCATCCAGCCTCAGCGGTTGCTGCCGCATGTGCCGGGGGAGTTTGCGTTCCCTGCATCGGGCGACCTGCGGTGGAGGGCGATGCTTGAGGATGGGCAGGCCAAGTACACTTCGCTGCTGCAATTGCGCGACGGCGAGGAGAAGTACCTTGGCGATGCCATCGCGTATGCTGAGCTGAAGGAGGGCGGGCGAGTCATCTACGCCTGGTTCGGCTTGCTGAACGGTCCCTACGCCGAGGCGGTGGTTCACGACGTCTTTGATTTTCTGGCGTCCCGCGTGGCTAAGTAGCGTGTCTTTTGGGGTTGTGATGTGCACCAATGCGCGGCGGCGCATGGGCCGGCGGTCATTACTTGCGCGGCAGGATTTTGATGCCGACCGGGTTGCTTACGACCCTGACCCCTTCCAAGGTGAAGGCGATGCGAAGGATATGCCTGCCGGGCGCGAGCTTGATGCCGAAACGCTTATCCAGTTCGATTGTGACTGCGTTATACTGAGCGCCGGGGGCGAGGGGCCAGACTGGGCTGTCGATCATGACGGCATCGGGCCAGCGGCGCCACTTGCCGTCGAACTCGATTTCGCAGAGCTGCATTTTTTGGGCGGGCCAGAATGCGAAGGTCCTCTTGCCGCCGTTGCGCAAATCAAACTGGAGCACCGGGGTCTCGCTGATTGGCCAGTCTCTCCGGTCCAGCCGCAGCCGGCACTGGAGACCCTCCACGGACGGTCCCCAGGCTGGCTCGCCCCAGGCTAAACGCTCGGCCGTTTTTGTCCGCCCCCCAAGCGGAGTTTTGCAGCCCTGGGCGGCGAGGAGCAGGGCGATGAGCACAAGCAGCAAGTATCTTGTAAGAATTCTCATTCATGGTTCCTTTGTCGCGGTTACTGCGCCACCATTATAGGCGGTCGGCCCGAAAAACCAGCAAAAAGTTCCACTATTTTTCGCGAAACGCGGTTAGCTTTACCTAAACCTTGCTGCCTGCGGCGCTTGCGAGTGCCTGCCGCGGAGTTTAGGCGAGGTAGCTTGTCCGGGTGTACATAGTGGGATCGAGGGCGAAGACGGGTTTCTACCTTCACGAATGTGGGAAACTTGCGTATTGGCAGCAAGCAATTTGCGTGCCACGAGGTGACTTTTCGACGGCTTATCCACCGGCAATGCAATTGTTTTCCCTGTGTTTGCAAATCTTCTGAAATGCGAGCTTATTTTCGACCCACGACCGACGAAATATAGGCGACTTAAAGGTGCCGGTTTGTCGATAAACATAAACCCTTTATTGTGGGGGGCTTACAGCAAAAAACGCCTTTTTAGAGCAGTGCCTTCGGTGGCCAAAAATAGATATTACCCATTTTGCCAGCACTCTTTGCGGCAGTCCGAGAAGGGGCTTGTGTGGGGCGGATTCGAGTTATCAACAGGTTATCCACAACGCAGGATTCGTTGGGCAGGCACTATAGTGCTCTGGCCGAGATACTGCACATCACAGAAGCGGTCACAGAGTGCTTTTGCGTGTGAAAACGGCGGTGGCGGCGCGGGTTGCTTAGAGGCTTTTTGGGCAACTTGACGGTCAAAAAGAGGAGAACCGGGCGTTGTTTCTTGCCGTGAGGGTTGGGCGGCTGTAGAATCGTAGCCACTGAAGAGAACAAGGCGCGAAGTTCCGCTGCGCCGGGATAGACTTTATTGGCGTAATGATTGAGTTTGGTGTCTGGGAAGGATAGTGTTTTGAAAAAGCCGTTGATTACTATCGGCGAATCGATTCATGCTTCAATTGCCAAGACCGGTTCGGTAATGAAGCAATTGGCGGAGCTTGGGCCGGGCGCCTATTCGGCGGCCAGCGAGCCGCTGGACTATATCAGGTCGCTAATCGAATCGC
>CAYGZM010000035.1:0-29760 GCA_964354365.1 uncultured Pirellulales bacterium | reverse complement strand
CAAGCTGACTGACTTTCTGAGTTGCGGCCTGCAAGCTGCTTTTGAGGCTGTCGATTTGGGCCTGGGCGTTCTGCGCCTCGGTAACGGCCTGGTCCTTTGCTTTGGTCAGCTCGTTCACCTGCTTTTGCCACTGGTCGCGCGAGGCAGTGATCTCGCCGAACTGATTCTGCAGGCGGTCGCGTGCAGCGGTCAATTCGTTGACCTGTTTGGTGAGCTCGCCGCGCGACGTGACGAGCTCATCGACCTTTTTCTTGAGCTGGTTGCGGTCTTCGGTGACAGTCTCGATGTCTTTCTTTAGAGCATCTCTTTCGGCTTCGATTCTCGCCAGATCGGCTTTGAGGGTCTCCACCTCAGCATCATTTGCAGCGCCTTTGTTGCAGCCCGTCTGGGCGAGTAAGAGGCTCAGTGCGACGAGTGACATGAGAATGAGCATCCGCCTGGTCATTTCAGTACTCCTTTCTTTTGCGGCTGAATTCAATCAGGACCTTCCATAAAAACTGCCTTCAAAAATCCAAACTGCGGTTTGGCACCGACAAAATAACCCAAGCAGAGCGAAGCGCCAAGAGCATTTTGGTATTGTCCCAAGATTTGTGGGGAAGAGACTATCGGGTAAGAAAGCGTTTATCGCGTTAGGGCTGACAGCAGGTAATCAAACGGCTCCGAGAATCTCGCAGAGCCGTTGTGCTGTATAGCACCGAGACGGCGCTGCGGTCGCAGGCCTGCGTTGCCCTATCCTCCGTGCCGGCAAGCAGATACTAATACTATTCTCGGACAATGGCAATGGTTCGACAGGCTCACCATCCTGAGCGAAGTCGAAGGAAGTTGAAGGAATGATTCTTTCTGGGTAAGGTAGGGCTTGCCCCACCGAAGTGGTGGGCTGAAGCCCACCCTACGCCTAACCTGCAATTTTGCAGAAGCCTTACAGTTAAAGATCCAAGGGAGGTATTTCAATTCCAAGGTGGTTCTGCAATTTGCCCCTTAAGTCTTTTGCCACTGCGGGGAATTCCTTGATGACGTTTCTGGTTTGGCCTGGATCTGTCTTGAGGTTATACAGGCAGGGGCCTTTGCCCGGGTTCTTGCCGGTGACGTTCTGAAAGTACTGCCAGTCGAGGTTGTGTATCGCTCCAAATGCGTTGAAGACGGTGTAAACGTTGTCGTGCAGTGACGGCGCCTCTCCGGTCACCAGATTCCATACGTTGCGGCCGTCCGTATTGTGGTAGTCGTCAATCCCCATCAGTGCGAGGAATGTAGGCATGAAATCAACGGCGCTGACCAGTCCATCCACACGCTTTCCTGCGAATTTCTCGTCCGGATGCTTTATGATCAAGGGAATGTGCGTAACGCACGCATTCAAAAGGCCGGGGGTCTTCTGGACACATCCTTCCTCGCCGAGGTGGGTGCCGTGGTCCGTGGAGAAAACGATAATCGTGTTGTCCGTCAGGCCCAACTCTTCGACTCTCTTTAAGAGCCGACCAATACAATAGTCGCTGAATGTAACTTCGGCGGCGTAGAGGTCTCTAATGATTGGCAGATCATCGGGACGAATATCGGCGTTTCTCACCCCGTATCCGAACAGGCACCTTTCGTAAGGATAGTCGCTGCGATACATCTTGCGGAACTTCGGCGGTGCGTCCCACGGCTCGTGCGGGTCGAACATGTCGATCCAGAGCATGAAGGGCCGGCCTTTGGCGTTTCGCTCGAGCCAATCGCCGGCTGCGCTGCACGACTGGGCGCAGAAGTAGTCTTCCTGGCTCTTTCTGTCCTGCGTGTTTATCAGGTATTGGCGCATGTTGGCGTCGTATCGCTCGTTCCACAGATGCGGGGGCATGTGCTTTTTGGGGTCGAATTTGTCTTTGGGGCCGCTTTTCCATCTGTCGGTTTCCTGGCCGCGCACCCAATGCCAGGAATCAAAGCCGCGGTGGAAATTGTAGTCCGGCTTGAAATAATGATATGTATCGACGATGAAGCCGGTTGTGACGTCGTGCTTTTGGAGGACTTCGGCAAGAGTGACGTCGGTATCCGCCAAGGGCTGCCACTTCGCTTCGGGGAGAACGCTTTTGCCGGTGTGATAGACTCTTCGGCAGGGGATGGTGGGCAGTCCTTCTGCAGTGGCGTTCTCGAACACCACCGCTTTTTTTGCGAACCTGTCGAGGAAAGGTGTCTTGACCCGAGTGCTGCCGTAGCAACCCAGGTGGTCGGCCCGCCAGGTATCTGCGATGATCACGATCAAATTGAGGCCGTTTGGCTTAGATGTTCGGGCAATGGCCGGTTGTTGCTTTGGAGAGGTCTTGAGGTCTCCGCTCCAGACGGGCATTTCCGGCTCTTTGTCTTTTTGTTTGCCTGCACTCTTTGCGGCCAGACCCATTGCGCCTATGCCCGCTGCAATGAAGCTCCGGCGTGTAATCAGGCTCTTACCTCTCGGTTGCGAACTTGAGGATTTTGCCTTTGAAGAGTTGCGTTTTTTCTCCGACATAATTGATCTCCTTGCCGATTCTCACAAATAGCGAGCTTGTTTAAACCCAGATTTTGCGCATGGTTCAATCCTGGGTGGCAGCCTCAAGCGCAGCTTGGGGATGGCAAAGCTGCAAGAGCGGTGCAACCGTCCCCAAATCCTTCGGATTTGAGGCTGCCACACCGTACGGAGCCAGAAATAATGTAACTCGGAATCTGACGTACTCGAACCATGCCAAATTTTGAAGAAGTTTCGCACCCAAAGGTGCAACACGGTCAGACCTTGGCGGGAACTTGTTTTGATTTGGTCGGGATGGCCTGGAGCGCCGCTGCTATTCTGTCTGTAGCCAGCCTGGTCTTGCGGTGGAGCTCATCGGCGGGGCTGGCGCCTATCGAACGCAGCTTTTCATACCTGTTATCGAGCAGATTGTCGATCTTTATGCGTTTTAAGTCCCGCACGGTCTTGATGATATACTGCTCGACGTTGTAGATAGTGTCGTGAATACTACGGTGTGCGCCGCCGAGCGGCTCCGGGATTACGACGTCAACAAGTCCGAGCTTGTATAAGTCCTTGCTGGTCAGCCTAAGGGCTTCGGCGGCTTCGGGCGCCTGAGAGCCGTCGCGCCACAGTATTGCGGCGCATCCCTCCGGAGATATCACGGAATAGTACGCGAACTCGAGCATTGCAAATTTGTCGCCGACGCCTATTCCGAGGGCGCCGCCGGAGCCTCCTTCTCCAATGACGATGCAGACTATCGGCACTCTCAGACGCGACATCTCGGCAAGATTGACCGCTATGGCCCGCGCCTGGCCCCGCTCTTCGGCGCCGATGCCGGGATAAGCTCCGGGCGTGTCAATCAGCGTGACTATGGGGATGCCGAACTTCTCGGCGAATTTCATTTTGGCCAGGGCCTTGCGATAACCTTCGGGATTGGGACATCCGAAGTTGCAGGCGACCTTCTCTTTGGTATTCCTGCCTTTATTCTGGCCGACGACCAGGACCCTCTCTCTGCCGATCTGGCCGAAGCCGGTTACGATTGCGCGGTCGTCGCCGAAACACCTGTCGCCGTGGAGCTCGCGGAAGTCCTTAACCATAAGGTCAAGGTAGTCGGAAAGGAGCGGCCGTTTCGGATGTCGTGCGACCTGGACGGTCTGCCAGGCGGTCAGATTTGCATAGATTCGTTTGAGCTCGGCGACCTGCTCCTGGCGAAGCTGGCGGATTTCGGCGGAATAGTCGATGCCCTTGATGGAGCTGAGCTTGCGAAGCTCGTTCATCTGTCGATCGAGATCGGCCACTTTCTCTTCAAAGTCAAGATGGTCGCCGTCCCTGAGATTGTTTCTATTTTCCGGCATTTTTGGCTATCAGGATATTTCGCCCCGACAAGGCAGAAGGCGAAATACACTCATAAAAAAGCTGCCCATAAGCTACGGGCATCCCTTTCCAAGGTCAAATTCTGATTTTTATCAACTCGAATCGGGTGGTAGTCTTGCCATGAAATGCAAATGCTACCATTTTGGGCGGATGAATCAAAGAAAAAAATTGACATTCGGGCCGCCAGGCGGTAGCTTCTGGCGGAATCTTTTCGTGGGTGCATTTTCGTAAGGTCTTGATTTTGAAGAACTTAAAGCAGGTAACTGTTGTGGGATTGGGCCTCTTAGGCGGCTCGATTGCACGGGCGGTTTTGCGGTCTTTTCCGGGTACGAAAGTTGTTGGTTTCACGCATCGCCCCAGTACTCGCCGCAGAGCCAGGGAGTTGGCCGTGGCGACGGAAGTCGTCAGCGACATAAGGCAGGGCGTTTGCGAGGCGGACCTGGTGATTGTGGCTACGCCCATCTGCACGTTCGAGGAGTACTTTGGCGAAATCGCCGATGCACTGCCTGCCGGCTGTATCGTGACCGACGTCGGCTCGACCAAGGTTCTGCCGCACCGCTGGGCGGCGCGAAGACTGCCGAGCACCGTCTGCTACGTCGGCTCGCATCCGATAGCCGGGTCCGAGCAAAGGGGCGTTGAGTTCGCAAGAGATGATCTGTTCGAGGATGCGATGTGCATTTTGACGACGGCGGACGAGACTAATCGCCGGGCCGTGCAGACTCTCAAAAGGTTCTGGTCGGCGCTTGGCTGCTTCGTGAAGCTGATGGAGGCGGGCGAGCATGACAGAATCTTCGCAAACGTCAGCCATCTGCCGCACGTGGTCGCGGCGGCGTTGACAAATGCGAGCAGCAGTGAGGAGCTCAGGTTCGCCGGCAAGGGCTTTATGGATACCTCAAGGATAGCATCCGGTCCGGTCAATATCTGGACTGATGTGCTGCTGACAAATCCGGACAACGTGGCCAAGGGCATCGACAGGACCATATCCGAGCTCTCGAAGCTCAAGAGGGCGGTCGAAGGCAGGGACAAAAAGCAGGTCGAAAGCCTCCTGAAGAGCGCAAGGGACAAGCGCAGTGAACTGATAAAGTACAAAATGAAAAGGAAAGAATTGATTTGATGAATGAACCAAGCGTAACGCTTGCCGATAAGGATTTGCTTAAAGAAATACGATTACCGGTCTGCAAACTCCGGGAAGAATGCCACAGGCTCCATTCTAATCTTTGATGATACCGAGGTTTTGCTATGGGTAGAAAGTCGGGACTTCAATACACGCGGCATTTCAAGTCCATGCTTAAGGAACGTTCGATTCCAATGTCGCTGGTTACCCGCACTTTGAGTAAGCCGGAGAAGATTGAAGACCGTGCGGATGGTACGAGGCATTTTCTGCGGCGAATACCAAAACATAAGAACCGATGGTTAAGAGTCATCGTCAATATTACTGCGGCACCCAACAAAGCGGTTACGGTTTTTTTCGAGAGAAGATTGTGAGGTGAATAATGAGACTTAAAGTTGATAAAGAAACCGACACTCTTTATTTGCGCCTTGATGAAAGTAAAGTGGTTGAGTCAGAGGAGGTGCGTCCTGGTGTAATCCTTGATTTTGACAGGAAAGGTCGCGTGGTCGGAGTTGAATTTCTCAAAATCAGTCTGCGTGCGAGCCGGGAAGAGCTTTCTTCTTTACAGTTCCAAACTGTGTAGAATACCCAATACAGCCGCAGGATGGAGTTATTCGCGTGATATGAGTAAGGGAGTGTTATGGTGAAGCAGTGGAGGTTTGAGGTTTTTAACCGGTCGGGCTTCTCCGATGTGCACGGCAAGAGTGTGCTCGATGACATAGAAGAGCTGGGCGTTACTTGCGTTGAAGCGGTCCAGTCGGCCAAGGTCTTTCTGATAGAGGCCGATCCCTCGACTCCCTCGACCGGGCTCGGGACGGGCTTCGATGACGCTTTTGCCATGCGTGTTGCGAAAGAGCTTTTGAGCGATCCGGTCTGCGAGGAGTATTACATCGGCAGGAGCAAGGCGCCGGCGGGCCTGGCGAAGGCGACTTTGATTGAGGTGCATCTGAAAAGCGGCGTCACCGATCCGGTCGCCGAGTCGGTAATGGCGGCCATTGCCGATATGGGTGTTAAAGCGGCCAACGTTCGGACCGCCCGGAAGTATGTCTTGCTTGGCGAGATTAAGAAGAACCAGGCGGATATTATCGCCAAGAAGGTCCTTGCGAACGACTGCATTGAGGACTGCATTATAGGCGATGAGGCTGAACCTCCAAGTCCACATCTAAAACCTTACGAATTGGAGATTGTGCACTGGCCCATACGGGACCTCGACGATAAGGGGCTGATGGCCCTGAGCAAAGAGAAGGATCTGTTCCTCAATGTGGTCGAGATGCGGACGATTCAGGAACACTATCGGGCCCTGGGCAGGGAGCCGACAGATGTCGAATTAGAGACGCTGGCTCAGACCTGGAGCGAGCACTGTGTGCATAAAACGCTGAAAAGCTCAGTGGATATGTCGGTGAACGGCGTACAGGCGCACTTCGACAATCTTCTGAAAGAGACGGTTTTCAAGGCGACCAAAGAGCTCAACAAGGACTGGTGCATATCGGTTTTTGCGGACAACGCAGGGGTTGTGGATTTTGATGAGGATAGTGCGGTTTGCTTTAAGGTCGAGACCCACAATCACCCGTCGGCGCTCGATCCTTACGGCGGGTCGGCTACGGGTATCGGCGGGGTGATTCGCGACCCGATGGGCACGGGCATGGGCGCAAGACCCATCGCCAACACCGACATATTCTGTTTCGGCCAGCCGGATAAGAGGCTCGACGAGATTCCCAAAGGGGTCCTGCACCCCAGAAGGATCATGAAGGGTGTTGTGGCCGGAGTGCGCGACTACGGCAACAGGATGGGGATACCGACGGTCAACGGCGCAATTTACTTCGACGACAGGTATCTGGCCAACCCGTTGGTCTATTGCGGCAACATCGGCATAATGAAGAAGGACAAATGCTTCAAGCACCCGCAGGCGGGTAATCTGATTGTTATGGTCGGCGGTCGGATCGGCAGAGACGGGATACACGGCGCGACCTTCTCGAGCGGCGAAATGACGCATGAGCACGAGACTATTTTTTCCCACGCGGTACAAATAGGCAATCCGATAACGGAGAAGAAGATGCTCGACGTTTTGGTGCAGGCCAATGAGGCCGGCCTGTACGAGGCAATCACCGATTGCGGGGCGGGAGGGCTGAGCAGCGCCGTCGGCGAGATGGGCAAAGACCTCGGGGCGGAAGTGGATTTGGAAAAGGCGCCGTTGAAGTACGCGGGCCTCAACTACACCGAGATATGGATCAGTGAAGCGCAGGAGAGGATGGTCGTGGCGGTCAAGCCGGAAAAGTTGGCGGCGATACAGAAGATTTTCGCGGGTGAAAACGTCGAGTCAACGGTGGTCGGAAGATTCACGAACGACAGGAAGCTGAAATTGCGGTACAACGGCCGGCAGGTCGGCGAGCTCGATATGGACTTCCTGCACGACGGTGTGCCCAAATACTCCCGCAAGGCGGTATGGGAGACTCCCAAACTGACTGAGCCGGGCATACCCGAAAAGACGGACTATAACGACGAGCTTGTCCGGATTCTCTCATCCTACAATGTCGCGAGCAAGGAGTGGGTCATCCGCCAGTACGATCACGAGGTCCAGGGCGGCTCGGTCGTCAAGCCGCTGACCGGCGTGAATAACGACGGCCCCAGCGACGCAGCGGTAATACAGCCGAAGCTCGAATCGAACAGGGGGCTTGCGATAAGCTGCGGAATGAATCCGGTGTATGGCGATATCGATCCTTACTGGATGGCGCTGGCGGGGATCGATGAGGCGATAAGGAATCTTGTGTGCGTCGGGGGAAGGTTTGACAGGATTGCGCTTCTGGACAACTTCTGCTGGGGCGACTGCACCAGGGCGGAGACGTTCGGGCCTTTAGTGCGAGCGGCCCAGGCCTGCTACGACGGGGCGATGGCGTTTGGGGCGCCGTTTATTTCGGGCAAGGACTCGCTGAACAATGAGTTTGCGTGCGAGGATGGCAGCCGGATATCCATCCCTTCGACGCTCTTGATAAGCGCGATATCAATCGTCGATGATATTAGTAAATGTGTGACGATGGATGCCAAGAAGCCCTCGCACCTGCTGTTTATGGTTGGGCGGACGCAGAACGAATTGGGCGGCTCGCATTATTACAAGGTCAAGGGCGAGCTTGGAGCAAACGTTCCGAGGCTGGACCTCGGAACAGCTCCCAAGATTGCCGGAAGGATCGCCGAATCGATTGCACGAGATCTGGTGGTTAGCTGCCACGATTGCTCCGAAGGCGGGTTGGCCGTTGCGCTGGCGGAGATGGCGTTTGCCGGCGGGCTGGGCATAGAGGCGGATTTACGGGGCCTGCCCAAGAGCAAGGACTGTTGGCGGACGGATGCGCAACTTTTCAGCGAATCGAACAGCCGTTATATCGTGGAGGTTGAGCCGGACAAGTACGATGCCTTTGCGAAATTGATGCTCAATCTGCCGTTCGGCCAGATCGGCAAGGTGACGGAAGAAAAGAAACTCATCATAAAATCGGAAGACGGCAGAAACGTCATCGAATCGGACATAGACTCATTGAAACGGGCGTGGCAGAAGACGTTTGATTGGTGAGAAGGGATGTACCATCTGTTACCGATGGGAGTAATGTATGGCTGAAAACGTTCTGTATTATGGTGATAATCTTGACATTCTTCGCCGGTATGTTAAGGACGAGACCATAGACCTCATTTATCTCGACCCGCCATTCAAGAGTAATCAAGACTACAACGTTTTGTTCAAGGAACAGAACGGCAGTCGTTCTGCGGCGCAGATCAAGGTATTCAAGGATACCTGGCGGTGGGACCAGGCTGCTGCCGGATCGTATCAGGAAGTTGTGGAAAGAGGGGGCAAGGTTGCCCAAGCCATGCTCGCATTCAGAACGTATCTTGGCGAAAACGATGTAACGGCGTATCTGGCGATGATGGCGCCACGTCTTATTGAGCTCCACCGAGTTTTGAAGGATACGGGTAGTATGTACCTTCATTGTGATCCGACAGCGTCGCATTACTTGAAGATGTTGATGGACGCGGTGTTCGGCGCCGGCAATTTCTGCAACGAGATCGTTTGGCATTATCGGAAGTGGCCTGCCGGAAAGTACAGCTTTCAAAGAAACCACGATGTGCTGCTTTTTTATTCCCGGTCAGGAAGCCGCAAGAGGACTTTCAATCAACTATTCATGGAGCGCGCGTCTTCGACACTGAAACGGTTCGGTACTGCCAAGATTGTCTCCGGTTATGACGGGTCGGGTCGGCGGCTGCCTTCCAAAACTGAGAAGGAGCCTTCTGCTGGGGTCAGGCAAGACGATGTTTGGGAGTTAAAGCGTGTACCCCCCATCAAGCAACTATTTCCAACCGAGAAGCCGGAAGCGCTTTTGGAGCGAATAATCAAGGCCAGCAGCGATGAGGGCGATATGATTCTTGACCCATTCTGTGGGTGCGGCACAACAATTGTCGCCGCACAGCGCCTAATGAGGAACTGGATCGGAATTGACATTACTCATTTGGCGATTACGCTTATAAAGCATCGTTTAGGGGACGCGTGGGCGCATTATAAGGCGCCCGGCTCGAAACCGCAGTATAAGGTTATTGGTGAGCCGAAAGACCTCTCCGGGGCGGGAGCGCTTGCCGAAGAGAATCCATACCAGTTTCAATGGTGGGCTTTGGGGTTGGTCGGGGCGCGTCCTGTGGAACAAAAGAGAGGGGCAGACAAGGGGATTGATGGTCGGTTATACTTCCACGATGAATCTGATAGCGCCAAAGCGAAAACCAAACAAATCATTATATCTGTCAAAGCAGGTCATATCAGCGTCAAAGATGTGCGTGACCTGCATGGAGTGGTCGAGCGTGAGAAGGCCCAGATTGGTGTGCTGATTTCTATGGAGAGGCCGACAAGGCCGATGCTGACCGAAGCGGCAAGTGGAGGATTCTATAAGTCGCCATGGGGAAGCAGGCATTCCGTATTACAGGTACTGACGATAAAAGAGCTGTTGGATGGAAAGGGGATAGATTACCCACATTCTGAGGGAGTAAATATAACATTTAAGAAGGCGCCAAGGGTCAAAAACGCAGAAACAGTTTCGCAGATGCACCTCTCGGATGAGGATGAGAGGCAACGTAACTCAAAATCCTCAAAGAAGAAATGAGTGAGGTATATACGCGATAAGGTGTATATCCATAGATTAGCGTGGGTATCCGTCAATAGAGTCTATTCAAAAAGGTAAAAGATGGCAGAGGTCAGGGCGATAGTATTGCGGGCGGCGGGGATAAATTGCGATATGGAGACTGAATATGCGCTCGAGCTGGCCGGGGCAAAGGCGCAGCGGGTCCATATAAACAGGATAATCGAGGATAAGAGCAGGCTGGACGAATTCCAGATAATCGTTTTTCCGGGGGGGTTCAGCTATGGCGACGACGTGGCTGCGGGTAAGATATTGGCCAATCAGGTCGTTCATCATCTAAGTGAGCCTGTGCTAAAGTCCATCGACGACGGCAAGTTAGTGCTCGGAATCTGCAACGGCTTCCAAGCGCTGGTCAAGGCGGGGATACTTCCGGGCGACGGGGGAGAACCAGCCACAGCCGCCAGTGCCCGCGGCGGGGAGGGCACAGAGAAAAACAGACTGTCAAAAACCGGCAATCAAGCTGTTACTATCACTTACAATGACAGCGGCAAGTTCGAGGATAGATGGGTGTATCTGGCTCCTCAGACCGACAGGTGCATTTTTATTGAGGCGGGCAGACAAATCTATCTGCCGATAGCACACGGCGAGGGTAAGGTTGTCACCAGGGATGAAGCAACATTGGACAGGCTAAAATCCGAGGGGTGTGTTGCGTTCAAGTACGTCGATAAGGATGGCCGGGAGGGCGATTACCCCGTCAATCCAAATGGCTCGGTGGACTCAATAGCCGGTCTGACGGACAGCACAGGCAGGGTCCTGGGGCTTATGCCCCACCCGGAGAGATTTGTCAGGCCAACCCAGCATCCGTACTGGACACGTCTAAAAGGCAGATCCGAGAACGGGCAGGGCGACGGGATGACCATTTTCAACAATGCGGTGAAATACGTCCGGGAGAACCTTTGACCGTATTCGCATGCGCGGGCGCTGTGATTAGCCTGAAGCATCAGGCCTAAATACATTCCCAGTCTCGCAGCCACTGGTATTCCGGCGGCAGGCTCGCCCACTGCTGCTCGGTCATACGGCTGAGCCATTCCCTGTCGGCAGCGGCCTGTCCAAGCGGGCGCGTGTACGAGGCGCGGGCCGCATTATCGACTTCATAGACAGTAGAAAGACCCGGTATGACACTTGTAATAGCCTGGTTCATATTGAGGATGCACTGAATCGTAAGGCGCGCCAGGTCGTTATCCTCCTTGTTTCCGGCCCCGAGCTTGACCTGGCCGTGGGTCTTAAGCAGGGTGCCCCCGAAGAACGGCTTGATAGTTATCAGCCCGACATCGTGATCCCGCAGCGACTGAAACACGCTCTTGTTGTCCGGTCCGTAGGTGCTTTTGACCTCCTCGATATTGTCCGGTGTTGGTGGCTTGTCCATTTCCTTTGTTTTGGCCGTGCACGGGAAAATGAACATCTCGACCGGGGGGTACTTTTCGATAACGTGCTGCGCCCAGGGCCGGCTGTGAGAAGATATGCCGAAGTGACGGGCCTTGCCTTGCTTGTGCAGCTTGCGGAAGGCCTCGATCATAACCTCGACGTCGACGTCGGTATTGGTCCCATCCATCTTGGCCTGGACGCGCCATATATCGAGGTAGTCGGTGCCGAAATGACGCAGACACTCTTCGACGTTGTGTATCTGAGCCTCAACATTGCAGTATTCATCGTGTCGCGGGCACAGCTTGGAGTCGTCGGCGCCGACTATCATTTTTTCGCGTCTGCCCTTCATAGCCGCGCCATAGCAGAGGCACTCCTCGGCGCCGGTGATGTCAAGATAGTTCATTCCGCAGTCTATGGCTCTTGAGACGGCCTCGGTGCGGTTCTTGGCGACGTCATCCGGGACTTCTTCGTTGGCGAATTTCCCCCACCACCAGCCGTCGCTTTGGTCTCTCCAGGGAGCCCTCCAATGCCCGCCAAGACTGACTTCGGAAATTACAAGGTTGGTCTTGCCGAGCCGGCGGTACCCCATTTTGGGGTAATAGTTGAGTATCTTTGATGTATCGAGTTTTTTCTCTGCCGACGGCGCAGTGGAAGATTGTGCGTCGGGTGATAGTCCCGCGGCGACGGTCGCCGCTGCCGCGATGGAGGTATCGCGGATGAATGTGCGTCTGGAAAGCTTATCGTTCTTCATACGTTTTCTCCTTTCCGGACAACCTCGCACAACACAACTGCTCGATAACAGCAGCGGATTGTCTATTATTCACGATACTCTGATTTCGCGGGCAATTCCAGCAATATCTTTGTCTTTTTCCGGCGTCGAGCCGGTTTATTGCTGTCCGTGCGGCATTATGATAGCTGTAATGCGTGCGGGGAGGGCGGGCAAATCGAAGATGTGGCGCCTCAGTTGTCGCTTAGACGGAGGCGTGGATAGCTGCTGTGGCGGCGGGCTTGTCGTCGGCAAACTCGAAGGCCTCATCAAGACCCGCGACCCTGAAGACGCACTTAGTTATGACCGAGACGTTACAGAGGACAAGTCGGCGTCCTCGCTCGGCCAGCAGGTTGTGCAATATCAGGAGATTGCTGAGGCTTGACGAGGTTATTACTTCGGCCCTTGAGAAGTCGATTATGACGTCGGAGTCAGGATTATCGCAGATAGCCTCGTTGACTTTTTGTAACTCATCGGCGATCTGCAGCTCTTTGAAGGGTAAATCAACGACTATAAGGTCCTGGGGAGGGTGGTGGATGCTCGTTTTTACTCCTGTTTTCCAAGACAAGTCAATGTTGTCGGTCTAACAACAGTATCGGAAGATGGGCGGCCCGAATTGAGCAAAAAGCCCAGGTTCCGTGACATGCGTGTCGAGGCGAGACCTGAGAGCCTCTTGGTTCGGGCCGTTGTGCCCATAATGTCGAGCGCTGCAGCCTCGGCATTGATACTCACAAGCTCTCCACGGGGTATGGCTTACAGAGAAAATGGGGCGCAGACGGAGTTAAGTCACGGGTGAATCAGGTCGATACTTTGTGCAGTGAAGAGTAAGTGCGCCATAAGTGCATTTGACAAGAACAAAGAGATATTCCCTGTTTGCGTGAGAGAAAAGGATAAACAGTGAAAACGAAAAACGGTTTTACATTGGTCGAAATTCTCGTTGTGGTTGTGATACTCGGCATCCTTGCTGCGGTGGTGATTCCTCAGTTCTCTCCCGCCGCAACGGAAGCCAAGACGTCGAGGGTGGCCTCGGACCTTCAGGTGATGCGTGCGCAGATTGGGCTGTACAAGATTCAGCACAACGATCAGCTCCCGGGCACTGCCGGCGTCAGTTTTGAGGATGCCATGACCAAAAAGACGGACGAGGACGGCGCCCTGAACCCGGCCGGGATCCGCGGCCCCTATACGCCTAAGATTCCGGTCAATCCGTTTAACGAGCTGGACACGATCGATATAGACGGGGCTCTCGGCGGCGGGTCGCACGGGTGGTATTACAACAGCACAACAGGCGCATTCAACGCCGACACGGACGCTCAGACGGACCTTTAGGCCTTGAGGAACTGTAGAGCGAGTGAACGCGAAGGGGTTCTCGCGGCAACACGTTATCGGGCATCGCAGCAGCGCCCGCGCACGCAGGCCAAAGCGGGTAAGAAGAACAGGGCTGAGGCCGCAGAGGAGTGAGAGGAGAGAGGAAAAGGCCCCAGCCCCATATCCTTTCTACACTAAACTACGATTGCTGAAAGATGCAGGTTCAGCGAAAAAAGGATTAAGTGGGCCGGAGCCTGTTCAATACGCCGCAAGTCTTCAGGTATGCAGGCCTGATTGTTTAGCTGCTGCGGGGCAGTGATTTTCTTCGTGGCTTGAGCAACGTGGTTGCTCCGAGGCCGAGAAGCAGGAGGCTGGCCGGTTCGGGCACCATGTATGTGGCGTCGTGTGAACCTGGATTGATGCTCCAGGTTGACTCAAAATGCTTGCACCCGTCGGTTTGCAAATATCCGTAGGCGTCAAAATGTGCTGCTGAGAAGCCACTGAGCAGGACCGAGTATATCTTCTTTTCGCCGTCGGCGATATTGTAGGCGATTGGCTCGTCGGTCGAGTAGTTGGAAACGGCATTCAGCACCTTGTCGAAATCGCCCAAGCCATAGAGCACAAAATTGGAGACGTCTTCCTTAAAAGGATAGTGGTTGTTGAATTCCACGTCTCCGGGCAGGAAGCTCTTGTCCGAGTAGGCGTCGTAACCGTTGGAGCTGCCGGCTTCATTTTCGAGCAGGTCCAGGCCCGCGTCGGCATTGGGATTGTAGAAGCAGCCGGGGGCGGGGGTCCTATCGGTCAACAGAACAGCCCCGTCACCACCCGTGATCGAAATGGTTCCTGTTTCGCCCTTAGGCACGGAAATCAGCAGTGTAACTTCGGTGAGACTTATCGTTTGAGGACCGTAAGCGCCCGACACGATCAAATCGAAGGAGTTGCTCGTGGTGAACCAGGTATTCTCATCGAAACCAACGGTTCCGGCTGTAGCCCCATCAATATAGACCTGAAAAACGGGCACAGCCAATGCGCTTTGAGCAGAGACAGACAAAATCGCCAGAAGCAACCAACTGAGTGACTTTCTTGTTCTTTTCATGATACCCTTCCCCCAAAAAATTCGGACCGGCATGCGAGTGACACCAGACGGCAGTTAAACAATGCAAGTATCACTAAACCCCCATTTAGTATGTTCATTATACCCGGTGACGTTCTTCAAGTCAAGGAAAATGCGCCTTTGCCTCTGGGATTCTCCCCAAGAGAGTACTGAAATCGAGACAGAGTTGTTGGGTGCAGAAGATGCGCGGGATTTTGTATCCGTATCATAGAATTTACCGGACGCAGGCCAAGCGACAGAGAAGGCCGGCCTATGATAAATGTGAGGTTGCCGGCATAAAATTATGCGCATCAGCAAAGATCTTTTTGCAGAGCCGGCTTGTGTTTGTTCATCGCTCAGATCCGCTCACATCTATTTTGCCGGCATTTATCGGCTCGCCCAAGGCATTCGCGGGCTGTTCGATAGTCAGTCTGTCTCCGAGTGTCGCGGCCAAATCAGGAAGGTCGTATGTAGTAAGTGCTCCATGCACTGTGTTGACCAACTGGTTGGAAGACAGACCCGACTCGATGATGTTTGACCAGGAAACCAGCGAACGCACCAGCTTCACAGGGCCGAACATATCGGGCTCGAGCGCTGCGGCGTGCAGGGCGGGGACGCCAACGTGGCCGACCGCGACCAACTCCACCGGAGCGGCCTGCTGTTGGTGGGAATCCCGCAGAAATCGTGCACACAGCAGTATGTCTTCGGCTCGCATCCCGACATACGAGCGGCCGAGCAGATAAGCGGTATAGACGTCCTGGCCGTCGGAGCCGAAATGGTCCTCGAAATACTGTTGACCGGTCTGCTGCGTTTCGCCTGCGCCTCGCAGGTCAACTGCCAAGACCAGCCGACCGGCCTTGACGAGCTTCTCAATCGGCCCATCCGGAGCAGCATCTGTTTGCTTGCCTGCTTCGTGCACATATAGAACCGCACCCTGCGACGGCGTCTGTTCGGGGACAAACATCAATGCCGGCAGACAGACACCGTCTTCGGGCTTGAGAACGAGTTTGTCGATGCTGTAGCCGGTCCGCTTGGCGACGCCGACCTTCTCAACCTGTGGTTTCGGAAGTTCCGCGAGCCTGCGAATGCCGGCGAGCTTGCGCACTTGGTTCAATACCTCCGCGTGATCCTTCGTGGACCATAGTTCTCGGCGGCGCTCGGCCAGGCATTTCTCGAAGTCTCTATTCAGGTCGTATGTTGACCTGGCGCCTTCGAGGGACATCACCCGGCCGTTCGGCGCACATGTTGTCTCCTGCTCGCTGAGCAATTCGATGGTCGGCTCAGTGATGGGTTCATCTTTGCCTTGCAGCCATCGCGCCATCCACCGCGCCACACTCTGCCGTTGCAGTTGATTGTAATTGTGGGGTGCGTCGTTTTCGAGCAGGTCGATGCGTTCGGCGAACCCCAATCGCGAATAGAGGCGCTTGGCGTAGCGGAACGATTGCCAGGTCCCTCGAATGTCGAAGAAGTCGTTTGTGGCTGCGCAGATCAAAATCGGCGTGGGCGCCCTGAGCATCAGGTAGTCGGCGTGGTCCATCCCGAAGGCAAGCTGCCCATAGATATTCTGCTCGGCGTCTTGCGCGCCGAGCTCCAGTATTCGCTCGTAGAAGTTGGTGATGTAGCAGCTCGGCGCCGCGGCTATGATGCGGTCTTCGAGCGACATCAGGTACGAGGTCTGCGTGCCGCCGCCGCTGTTGCCCGTGCAACCGATGCGGTTCGGGTCAACCTCCGGCCGTGACTGCAGGTAGTCGATGCCCCGCATGCCGTCCCATATCTCGAACCACGCGGTATTGCGCCCCAGCAGAATACTGCCGACGCCGATCATAGTATGCGCCCCCGTGCCCCAGAGTTCGGGCAGCTCCGAGGGCATCTGGCTGCGTTCGCCCTGGTCGATGGGATCGAAGACCAGCGTCGCCATTCCGTTGAGCGCCAGCAGCGCCCCCATAGTCTGGTAAGACTCGTATGCCTTTCCGTTTTGGCTGTGGCCGCAGGGAACCAGAACGCCAGGATAAGGCGGTTTGTGCTTTTTCTGGTCGGGCAGGAACAGTAATGCAGAGACGTAGTACTTTGGCTGACTCTCGAAAATGACCTTCTCCACGCGGTAACCGTCACGGCGGACAACGCCTGTAATCTGCGGGTTCAGGGCCGAACGCTGCGGCAGCTCGCCAATCGCCTCCAGGAATTTCTGCCGGAGGTTCTTTTGGTATTCGGCTATCTGCTCGGGCGTCTTGCGCTGCTCGTATTGAGCCTTCCATTTCTCGAAGTATTGCTGCGCCTCGTTCCGCAGACAACGGTTCATCATGTCGCGCGGGCTGACGTCGCCGATTTTCTCAGGCAGGACTTGTAGGTTCTCATCGGCCCTGGCAGCCTGGCCGAGCACCGTGCAGATGATTACAATCGTCGCAAGTATTTTTGGTCTGTTCATACTGGCCTCCTGTCACTCAAGATTATCCGGGTAACCTGTGTCGCCGGTCGTCAATTCGGTTTATACTCAAAGGCGCCGATGTCTATCTGTCCGATCGATGGCCGATTCCGGCGGCTGACGGGATGTACGTACTGGAACAATGGCCTTAGATTGAACGTATCGACTGAGCCGGGTTCGGAGCCGGCGTCGATAGCCGGAGACTTTGAGGTCAACCGGTAGTCGAATTTGGCTCTATCGAGAAATCCCGGCGCATCGGTCGCAAGGTCAGTTATCTGCTCTGCCTGGCCTTTGACGGGCGCGCCCTTGCCTGCGAACAGATTGTTGATGAGTTTTGCGGTCGCGCCCTCGCGGATATAGACGAAGATTCCCGTATCCCGGTCGTTCACAATTGTGTTGTTGACCATATACAACCGGGGGTCCGGGTTGCTCAAGCCCTCGGCGCCGTACGAGACAATGGTGGAGTTGTCGGTATTGGGTCCCTGCTGGATTACGTTTCCGATGATGAATGACCGCCCGCCGTTCGGCAGGTCAATGGCGTAGCTGGCTGTCCCGTCGGCCTCGTCCATTATCCTGTTGTAGAGGATGTGATTCTCGTGGGCGCGGCTCTTGAGGTTATGGCCCGTGCGGGCGTGGTGCGAATAGCAATGGCGCACCGTCAGGCTGCGGGCGTGGCCGATGTACATATTGTGGGAATAGCCGTCGCCCTGGCCGTTGCGTGCGAACTCGGTGAATTCGATGACGATGTCGCTTTCGCCGCTGCCGCCGAGGATGCCGTCTTCGTTATCGTGGAAGTAGCAGTATCGGATGGTCAGGCCGGCCCCTTCGATGCGGATGCCGGCGCCGTTCCTGTCCGGGACGCTGGCGCCGGAGAACTCGATGTGCTCGATTGTGGCGTTGCGGCCCTTGACGACCCAAATGGCCTTGTTCTGCGCCGAAGCGCCGTTGGCCTTGAGGTGGGCGTAGCCGCCGACGCCGCGAATTGTCAGGTCATTCTGGCCCCAGACGCACACGTCGCCCTCATATATGCCTGCATCGATCTCGACTATCGCGCCGTCGGCAGCCTCGCTCGCAGCCTCGCTCGGCTTTTTGTACTTTCGGTCAGGGCCGACGCGCATTACCGCCGGACTGTCCGGCGCGGCGAAAATATCCTGGCCGGGCTGGGGGACAAGCTCCTGGAATTGCTTTTCCGGCCAGCCCAATTTCTTAGCGACGGCTTTTGGAAACGCCCAATCGAAGTCGTCTTCGCGATATACCCGCACCTCGGTCCGCTCGGCGGCCATAGCCACGGCCTCCGGAATATCCAGGTATCTTAGCACGTTAAGGAATATGGGGCCTTCATCGTGAGAGTGCGCCGGATGCCAGAGATTCAATGCTCGAACGCCGGGTTCAAACAGCGCCGCATACAGGGCCACGCCCGCCATCGTGTTTTGTCCCTGGAGAGTCAACGGCGTTTCGGTCTGCGAGTCGATTGAACGCAGGGCCTGAATCGCGCGGCGGACATCCCACACCCTCATACCATCTGCGGTCTGCCCTAAGAGCATAAAGCGTCGGCGGATCTGTGTCTGCTTGCTTTCATCCGGGTTCCAGGCGCCGTGCCCGATGCCTCGCGGGGCAACGAATTCGATTGCACGGTGGTCACTGCTAAGCATTTTGCGAATCCGGCCAAAAGTGTTTGGATCAGGCACGCCAGGTTTCTCGTCGGCCAGCTCCTTTCCAAAGACCACGCTCATCGCAGCCAAAAACCTGGGCCACAGCTTCTCGTCGAGAATGTTAAGGCTGACGGATTGAACCTTGTCACTGCCTTGTGGGCGGACTATGTAGAGGCGCAGGCGGACGTGCGGTTGAGAATCAAAGTCATACGCGCTGAGGCGGATGCCGTCCCGCTCGACGGAGAAAACGGGCTTGATGTTCAGGGAATCGGTTTGGGATTCGCTCGGCCAGCCGCGGAAGGCCTTCTCTCGCAGGGCTTGGGTCCAGGAGCTGCGCTGCCTTGTCCAGTCGTCGGCGGATTGCGGGACGGTGGGTGGTGGGGCTTTTGGAACGAATGAATCGTGGATTTTCGTGTTTATTTCGTCTTCGGGCAGTTTGTCGAAGACTTTGAGCTGCTCCGGCTCGAAGAACGGTACGGCGGGCTTCTCAATCAGCGAGTCGTCATTTTTGAGGAAGCGATTGAACCAGACGAAGGCGTGTATGCGGAGCTCCTGCGTGTCCTCGTGGGGGCCTTCGGTTATGTTCAAGCCGAGGTTCTTCTCGGCATCATACAGTTTGTAGATTTTTTTGACTTTTTCGTACGTGCGGCTGACGCCGTCGAGCGGGAAAATACTGTCCTTATCGGTATTGGAGATAAGAAGCGGGCGAGGCGCAACCAGCGCCGCCACAAGCGGGTAGTCCCAGTGGTAGGTGTTCACGATGTACATGCAGTCGCAGTGGCCTTCGACGCACCCATCGACAACGTGATTTTGAAGGTCGGTGATGCCCGCGACCGGCACAGCGGCCTTTATGCGCTCGTCGATGGCCGAGATCCACCAGCTATAGGCGCCGCCGCCGGATCGCCCGGTCACGCCGAAACGGTCCTTATCGACTTCCTTTCGGGTCTCGAGGTAATCGAGCGCCCGGATGCAGTTCCAGGCTTCGACGCCCGCTGGCGAATAGCCGCGACTGTTCCACCACCACATCTTATATCGATACGTTCCGTGGTGGATGGCTTCGATTTCGCCTAATTGCAGCGAGTCGATGACGAGGCAGACGTAGCCGTGCCGCGCGAACCAGGCCGCGTGGTGCTGGTAGCCGACTTTGTTGCCGTAGCTGATGCCGTCTTTCTTGATGGGGCCGTGGCCACAGACGTAGAGAATGGCCGGCGCGGTTTTTTGGAGGTTTTTGGGGATGTATAGGTTGCCCGTGACGTAAAGGCCGGGGCGGGATTGGAAGTGAACGTTTTCGACGGTGAATTCATTGTGGTCAACCGTGCCGGTGACTACCGGCTTTAGATCCGTCTTCTGCGGGAAGGGGTCGAGTCCGAGCATCTCCAACAGTTGCCTTCGATAGACCGGGCGCTTTGCCTTCCAGTCGTCGAGGTCTTTTACATCGGCCAGACACTTATCACGAAGTTCGGCGGTTTCGGCGAGGAAGTAATCGGCAAGTTCTTTGTCCGCATTGGACGGGCCGATTGTGATCCAGTCGGCGGCAAAACATCGCGCGCAAACACAGATAGACACGAACATAAGACAGACGGACAAGCGAACGGTCTTATGGTTATTCTTTTTGCCCCGCCGCGGCGGGCAAGCGTTGAGGAGTTTGGTTACATCGCTCATTTTTTGAACCCTGCAAAGAGTCTTGATGAAAGGAATCATACGTTTTCTCCGAGAACGAGACTATTCTACTGAGCGAGTTCAGGCACCGCCAGCAGATATTTCTGCGTAACGCACCTGCTTACGACAGCCACTCATCAAGATTCTCTCTGACGAAGCCGTCGTCGGTGAGGTGCGGATAATCCCGTATTATCTTATCGATCTTCTCGGGCTGGCCGGGCGAGAGCCGCTCGTTCGGGTCAAGCGTTTTTACTCGTTCCATAAGGCCCTGCCTTTTCAGCACGTAGGATATGCCGGGGATGCACCCGGCGAAGCTGTTGTCGGCGTCGAAGATTGCCTTGTTGGCCAAGGTCATCTGCCCGGCCAGGGTCAGTAAATCGGGGGGAATCGGGGTCCCCGTTTGGCGAATCGCTTTTATGCGGGCAAGGTGTTCGACGGCTTTCTTAGTCCAGCAGGCCCACTGTCCCAGCAGGCCGCCGACAATCTGAAGGCGGACCTTTCGACCGTTGATGTTGAACTCGTAAGGCGTAAGCAGGTCGAGAAGTATATTGTCGTCGTTGCCGGTATATAGTGCGATTTGGCCGGCCCTGCCGGAGTGGGCGACGGCTTCGAGGACATCGAGGGTCTGGTATCTGTTGAATGGGGCAATCTTTATGGCGGCGACGTTCGGTATTTCAATAAACTTCTGCCAGAACTCGACCGGCAGCACCATTTGGCTTATGGTCTGCTGCAGGTAGAACCCCATAATCGGCATTACTTGAGCTGCTTGTCGGGCGTGGTCTATGAGGTCGTTGATTGATCTGCCTTTTAGGGCCGTGAGGGAAAGAAGGCCTATGTGATAGCCGAGGTCTCCGGCGAGGCGCGCTTCTGCGACGGCTTGCTTCGTGTCGCCGACTATGCCCGCAATCATTACAGGTTCATCGCCGCCTGGCGAGGCGACGGATTCCCGGGCTGTCTCCATTGTCAATTCGAGGGCAGGGCGGTATAAGCCGATTTTGGGGTCGTGAATGGCGAATTGTGTAGTGTGCACGCCTACAGCGAGGCCGCCGGCTCCGGCAGCCAAGTAGTAGCGGGTCAAAGCCTTTTGGCGACGCTCATCGATACTGTCACCCGGCCCCAGAGCCAGCGGATGAGCTGGTATGACACAGCCAGAACGGAGTTTGTCGATTATATTTGAATCCACGAAATCGCACCGCCTCTAAAATTTGCCGTTGCATACATCGTATTTTGTCGGCTTGTTGAGAACTTTCTTGCCTGACGCCACCCATCCGGCAATCATCGAGACCATTCGTTCAAGTGTTGTCGGGGGGTATCCGAACTCCTTGAAACAGCGGGATGCGTTTGACAGAAGGGCGGAGTCGGCCTCCTGCGACGTGAATTGAGGCTTTCTATCGAGCGCGCCTGCAATCCGCTCTGCGAGCGACCGAATCAGGATCGTATCCGGCCCAGTGACATTTAGAATCGCCGGGGGCGACTTGGCCAAAGCGATCGAGCGGATGATATAGTCGTTGGCGTCCCGCTGCCAGATAAGATTGACTGCGCCCATAGTCAGGTCAATCGGCTTATCGTTTAGTATTTTCTGTGCGAGGTCAACTATGATGCCGTATCGAGGCTCGTTTGCATAGTTAAGTCTCACGATGGTCACGGGCGTATCGTAAAGCTGGGAAAAGTACTGGAACATCCGTTCTCTGCCCAGACACGACTGGGCATATTCGCCGACCGGGGACGGCGCAGTCTCCTCGGTCGCTCCGCCGCTGTTGATCGCGACGAGGGGATAGACATTGCCGGTGGAGAAAACAACGATTCGCGCATCCTTGTAGTGTCTTGCCGCGAGGCTCGGCACGTAGCAGTTCTGTGCCCAGGTCAGCGGCGAATCGCCCGTAGCGCCGAATTTCATCCCAACCAGGAAGAATATGTTCTCAACGCTCGGCAGCCTTGAGTATTGTGAGTCGTCCAACAAGTCCGCCTCAATAGTAGTGATTGCCGCCTGCTCGATTCTGCGTTGAACGGCCTTGTCGCTGAATCTTGAGACCGCATAGACATTCCTGCCGGGGGCCGCCTTTTTGAGCATCATTGTCAGTGTCGGCCCCATCTTGCCGCCCGCGCCGAGCACTGCAATGTCACCTTGCATAGGCGCGAGCGATTGTCCGGCCGCACCGGCAGGCTCACTGAGGATTTCTTCCAGACCGCGCTCATCCAGGCCGGCTATGTCTATCATTTCTGCCTTTTGCACTATCAGCTCAACTTGAGAACCACCAGTATCAGGACCCTGATCGCCACAAACAGGACGACCAAGAAGCCGACGCCACCAAGGACGTTCAGGATGAGCGTATTTCGCCGTTCGCCCATGATGTCCTTTTGGTTCGCCAGCCACAATATCGTAGCGGCCATAAGCGGATTGCCGATTACGGTCAGGGCCTGGCCGAATATGATGAGGTTGACCGGCCTCTGACCGGTCCTGAGCGCCAGAACGGCCACAACCATTCCGATCAGGAGCACGCCGACCGTGAATATCCGCGACCAGAGGTCGCTGAGCCTGGCGGGCTTGCCCAATCCGTCCGCCAGGATGCTCCCGCCTATCATCGCGTTAATGAGAAACGGATTCATCGCAACCGCAAAAAGACCTACGCAGAAAATGATATATGCGGTTGAGCCGAGCAGCGGCTGGAGCGACTGGGCAAGCACGCCTATATTGTCCGCCTGCTTGCCGGGAATGACCGTAGCAGTCGTGATCATAAGGACGGCGCTGACGGTAGTAAGCAGGGCCACGCCTGCTATGGAGTCGCCGATACCGTGCAGATATTCCTTGATTGTCCAGCCCCTTTCTCGCACGAGATTGCCCTGGTAAAGGGCTGCTGCGACTGAGAAGGTTGTGCCGAGGAGGGAGGCAATCAGCAGCAGGGGGTCTTCGATTTGTCCTTCCACCTTGTGCGGCAGGCCGAGGCTGATACTTTCAGGAATACCGGGAACCAGGCCTTTGATGATGGCGATGAGGCTTGGCCGGGCAAGGACAAGATTGATTGCAAAGCTCAGCAGAATGACGGCGACCATCACTTTCATGACTTTTTCGAGCAGCCGGTAAATGTGTTTGGCTGTGAAGAGAAAAATGATGATCAGGCCGTTCAGGATAATCAGCACGATAACCGGGGGGACCTTCGGCACGAGCGCCTCGGCGGCGGCGACCACGGCCGAGTTATTGGTGAACTGAAAGGCCGAGCAGATCAGGCACAGGTTAATGCCGATGACAGTGGCCACCGGTCTGCCAAGCCGGCGGGCGACCAGCGTGCATGGCGTCGCGCCGCCTACGACGCCGACGCGCGCCGCCATGGTCGTATAAGTGCCCATAAGGACGCCGGTCAGCAGGAGCAGCCAGAGCAGCTCATATCCGTACTTTGCTCCGACGTTGGAGTTGATCAACAGGCTTCCAGGCCCGAATACGACGCATGCGGTGATTAGTGCCGGGCCGATTGAGCGCCACCAGCCGGAACGCTGTTGGAGATTCGATGACTCAGATGAATCAGACATAGATCATACATCCTCCGGAACAACGAACGGCTCACGATAATCCCGGCTTACAAGTCCGTTTGCCTGCTCGCTGAACTGGCCGACGAACCGCTCAACCTGCGGGTCCATTGTCAGCGATGGCCCTAAAATCCTCGGCGTTGCCTTAACGTCCACCCCGTTGACCAGCAAATGTTCCTGGAGCCGCTCAAAGGAATCCACCATTTCCTTATTGCCCTTGATCGCCTCCAGTATCCGTTCGCGCGAGCCTTCCTTTCCAAGTCTGTGGGAGATGTTGCCCATGTGGCACAGTGCGCTGGAGAGGTGGCCTTCGAGAATCTCGGCGTTGAGGTCCTCGGTTTTCCGGCTGCGGACCGCCTTGATAAAGTTCTGGTGATGTCCGCTGCCTTCGGTCGTCTTGAACTGCCTGACCTTCTTGCCGTCGTTGTCATAAGCCCAGCCGCCCACGAAATAACCTCCTTCGCACTGAACCACTGTCCCATCGCGGGTGCCGCGAAATTCGTCCATTGCCGGGTCGCCCTTTGCGCGGGTCAGGCCGCGGACCTCGAAGATTATTGGGGCCGGCTCATAATCGAGAAAGACAATCTGCGTGTTGGGAGTTTCTCCGTCGTCGATATAGCCGAATCGCCCGCCGATGCTCATCACTCGCGGCGCCAATTTGTCGGCGCCGATGAACCATCGGCAGACGTCGATGAAGTGGATACCGTTATTGCCGAAGTCGCCGTCTCCGGTCGGCCAGACCCAGTGCCAGTCGTAATGCAGGTTCTTTCGCATCAAGGGCGTTTTTGGGGCCGGGCCGCACCAGAGGTCGTAGTCAACGGCCTGTGGTATTGGCTGGGGGCCATCTACTTTGCCGATACTGCCGCGTTCGACATAGACTATGCCATATACGACCCGGATTTTGCCAAGGTTGCCCTGCCGGACGTACTCAACAGCCTCCATCAATCCGGTATCGGAGCGGCGCTGCGTGCCGGCCTGCACGATCCGGTTATACTTGCGGGCGGCCTTTACCATTTGCCGGCCTTCCCAGATAGTGTGCGAGACGGGTTTTTCGACATAGACATCCTTGCCGGTCTGGCAGGCCCAGATTGTCACTAAGGCGTGCCAGTGATTGGGCGTGGCGGTGATGACGGCGTCGATATTCTTGTCTTCCAAAAGCTTGCGATAGTCAACGTAAGTATCGACCTTCTCATTTCGCTCTTTGAATTTTGCCTCTTCGCGGTCGAGGAACTGCTTGTCGGCGTCGCATATCGCAGCGATGCGAACGCCGGGGATATTGCGGAACCAGTTGATATGGTTGCTGCCCTGGCTGCGAATCCCAACGACGGCCACGCGGACGTCGCTGTTTGCCCCTCGCGCACGCGAAAACGGCGCTGTTAGCGACAGACCTGCGGCCATTGAACCCTTGACAAAATCTCGACGTGTTATCGATTTCATAATCGTCCTTCCTTTCATTGCCGGCCTGAGCTTCCATTGGCCGGGTTCCATAATACCGGAAGGGGAATCTGTGTTCAATCAGCATTTTCAGAAGGCTCAGCTCCGCCAGCGCATCCAATCCGTGCAAAATAGGGGGGACCGGTCGAGTATGGGTGCGTGCGTTCACGGCAGGCTGAGGTGGGATTTGGGCTGGACTTGCCGCGGTGGTGTGGTATGATTTCAGCTAACCAGTGGCAAAAGGAATTTTGGCCGACAAATTCGACCGGTGCCTATAGGAATACCGCCGGAAAAACGGACGAGAGAGTTGAGATAGTCAACCATGATAGTTGGCAGGCCCTATCTATTATGCAAGGAGATTGAGATGGAAACCAAGAAGTTCTTTTTCTATTTGTTAGCCGGTCTTTTAGCCGGCTGTTCGGCTCCCTTCTTCTCACTGCATCCTCTTTTTACCAAGGACACAGTTGTCTTTGAAGAGAAACTGCTTGGTGTTTGGATTGCTGACCCCAACAGCGAAGAAAATAGCGCGGACATCGAGCAATGGAACTGGGAATTCAAGCGTTTGGCCAAGCCGGACCCCGGTCTTTTGTTCCCCGGACCGACAGGGGAAGTATATGAAAAAGCATACGAGCTTGTTCTAAGCGAAAGGAAAGGCCCCAAAGGCTCTTTTGTCGTCTGCTTGGTAAAATTGAAGGACAGGCTTTTTCTGGACCTTTATCCGAATAAGATGCCCTGTCAGGACCATGACCCCAACCAAGACCCAAACCTGGTGACCTGGGGACTTAACGCTTTCTTCTTTGTCCCTGTTCATACATTTATGGTGGTAGATGCCATCGAACCAAAATTGGAAATGCGATGGAGTATGAACGGCAGCATACAGGAAATGCTCCAGGACCCAAATGCACCAGCCCACGCAGTGGTTGAGGGTACAGGTACATCTCTTTTGACGGCGCCGACGAAGGAATTACAGGCGTTCGTACTCAAACATGCCGACGGCGCCTGGGTCTTCCCTTACAAGATAGTTTTGACCCGCAGAAAAACTGAAGGCCCTCAGGGAGTGAATAAGCCATGATGAATCTTCAAGATAGTTAACTATAGGCAGCCGCTCTTTGGTTGACGGTTGACAGTGAGGGCGATGAAAAACCTCCAACACATGAACAAGACCTGTGATTATGAGGGAATAATGCGCCTGTGAACTGGGCTGGAGGCCCTCCTTCAACAGCCCGGCGGTTAATCCCATTCGTGCGTCAAAAACGCGCTTGCGAAGAGCGGGACCGTGGCTATAATGGGGAGCAATGCAGTTTCAACAACACTCGGGCCAGGAGCAAATAGTAACTCCCGGAGAAAACTTGGCATTAGCAGTAAGAACCAATCAGTAGGAGAAGAACCGATATGAGCGAAATTACTGAAGGAAAAAGTACGTCACGTCGTGATTTCTTGAAGCACACCGGTAAGATTGCAGCGGCCTCGGCACTGGCAGGGGGGATTGTTCCTCGCATTTATGCTGGGGAGAAGAATACCATCAAGGTAGCCTTGGTTGGCTGCGGCGGCCGGGGCTCCGGTGCAGCATCGAATGCCCTCTCTGTCAAGAACGGGCCGATGAAGCTCGTCGCCATGGGCGATGTTTTCGAGAACCGCCTTAAGAGCAGTTACGAGAATCTCAAGGGAATGCACGCCGACCAGGTGGATGTGCCCGAGGATCGGCGGTTCGTGGGCTTCGACGCCTACAAAAAGGCGATGGATTGTCTGAGTCCGGGCGATGTCGCGATCTTTGGGACGCCTCCGGCATTCCGCTGGGTGAATTTCACCTACGCCATCAAGAAAGGCCTCAACGTCTTCATGGAGAAACCGGTCACAGTAGATGGCCCGACCAGTCGGCGGATGTTCAAGCTCGGCGAAGAGGCTACGGCGAAGAACCTCAAAGTAGGAGTGGGATTGATGTCGCGTCACAGCCGGGCGCTCCAGCAACTGGCCCAGCGCATCCAGGACGGCGAAATCGGCGACATTATTTTGCAGCGCGGCTACCGGATGCACGGACCGATCGGGTTCTTCTCATCGCTGCCCAAGCCGGGCGGCATCAGCGACCTGCTTTACCAGGTGCAGCGTTTCCACAGCTTCATCTGGGCCAGCGGCGGGTGCTACAGCGACTTTTACATCCACATCATCGACCATCAATGCTGGATGAAGAACGCATGGCCGGTCAAGGCCCAGGCCCTGGGCGGTCGCCATTATCGGCAGAGTCCCGAAGGCGTCACTTACGTGGACCAGAATCTCGATACGTATTCGGTGGAATACACGTACGCCGACGGCAGCAAGTTCTTGCTGGATGGACGCTGCATCATGGGCTGCAAAGACATTTATTCCAGCTACGCTCACGGCAGCAAGGGAATGGCGATCGTCTCAAATAGCGGTGACTGTGGGACGCCCTCCAGCACTTACAAGAGTCAGAATCCGACGCGCTCGGACTTGCTCTGGGAATCCAAAGTCAACCCGGACGAGCGGGATCCATATCAAAACGAATGGAACGACCTGATGGCTGCCATCCGCAACGACAAGCCCTACAATGAGACCGAGCGCGGCGTCAAGGCCAGCCTCGTGACGAGCCTGGGCCGCATGGCCGCGCACACCGGCCAGGAAATCACCTACGAGCAGATCCTCAACAGCGACCACGAGATGGCGCCGGGCTTGGACAAGTTGACGATGGATTCTCCTGCGCCTCTGCTGGCCGATGCCAACGGCAGGTATCCTGTTCCTCAGCCGGGCATCGTCAAGGATCGCGAATACTGAGCCTTACACCACCGGCCTTAGATTTGACAACAGACAAAGCCTTCCCAGCCCCGCAACAAGGCTGGGAAGGCCTTTCTTTGCCCCAAATCACGCTTGCTTTGCCACGATGTAAGCCTGCAATACCACGATGCAAACGCACCAAACCGCGTTTCGAGGCCAAAATGACGGATTTCGCCCTTCTTGGCTTGATGGGGTCGAAAAGGGGATAGTCAGGCAGGGCGATTAGGGGGCGATAACATCTTGTTGATTAGGCTTTTCCGGTATGATAACTTGACCCTAAGTAGTGTTGGATGATACTGGGTTCTCAATGAAGAAGCTACCTCTTGAAAGAAGACTCGAATATTGGAAATACGAAAACGCGGTAATCTCATTTAGAAATGCCGGAGAGGTCGCTGCGTTCCTTATGAATCACCAAAATCCTCCGTTGAAGTACCCGCTCTTGACATCGCTCTATGTGTTATATGGCCGTCCATTTAAGCAAGGCAAACGTTTGAGGATATCTCAAGAGCTAGTCCCAGATGGATATCGTGACATACACAATTACTTAATCACCTTGCGAGACAAGCTATTTGCTCACGTAGATGCAGTGGGCCCGAAGGAATGGAACCGAAAGCATCTCAGCAAGATCATACTTGGGTGGCGTGATGGGGGATTCCGAACCGGTATGCAGCAGGAATTCACACAGGGTCTTCAATTTGATAAGGTGAAGAATCTCTGTGACCACCTTCGGGACGTATGCAACAGTGAATCTGAGGCGATACTGGTCGATGCGGTGGATGACACCAAGCTTCACAAGAATCTTACGTTTGAGGTCGATCTTAGCGAAGAGGACACATATCTACTGGAGGTTAGAGAAATGTGAATGAACATCATGGCGCAAGGGATGGCGTAGTAGGGTAGGGTGTTCAACTTGGTTGCACACGCGGAGGCTGATGGGGATTGGCGTATGGGGTTCGCGCCGGCAAGAGATTGCCGCACTGACCCGAGCTCGGCTTGCAACGACACCTGAGGGTTTCAGATTGTCATTGCGAGGAGTGAAGCAAGTTTACCCTGAGTGGAATCGAAGGGAAGCAATCTCATTACCCTACAGTATCGCGATTTATGAAATCCGGTACGTAGGCGGCGTATCGGCTTGTCCATTTTCTGCGCGTGATCCACAGAGCAGGATTCTGTCCACTTGCTCCGCCACTGACCAATAACAGGACCGTCCCAACCGAAAGCAGATTCAAAGCGATGTATAGATATCTATACATCGTCTTTTGGGGCCGGTTGCCTTGATTGGCGGCCAGGTCTTTGACTACGATGCGTATGGCAATCTTCTGTGCACGTTGACCGCCGGAACGACAGATGATAGACTGTCGCCATTGACAATCCAACGCAGGTAATGAAGAAAAGATTTTTGCAGGAGGCAAAGAATGAACGGTAGAGTTTTCGGCGGTGCACACGGCGTGGAACGAAGCTTCATTGGGGCTGCGGCTGTCTTGATTGGGGTCGGTTTTCTGTGCGCAGGGTCGCGTGCGGCCCAGAAGCCGCGTGTGGGGCCTTCGGTGGATTTCAAGCACGGGGATTTGAAGGTCTCGGAGAACAAAAGGTTCATTGTACACGCGGACGGGACGCCCTTTTTCTACCTGGGCGATACGGCCTGGGAATTATTTC
>CAYGZM010000034.1:0-30501 GCA_964354365.1 uncultured Pirellulales bacterium | reverse complement strand
ACCGCAACGACGCTATGCCGAACGATTGGAAAACTCGCTTGTTTTGGGACTAGAGGACCAGGTCTCACCTGCGATTATGTATCCGCCGTCTGTGGTCTGCTGAACCGAATTGCCCCTGTCCCAATTGCTTCCACCGAATGTCCTTTGCCACAAGCGATTGCCTGCCGAATCGGTCTTTATAAGATATACATCATCGCCCCCTGCACCGAAGGAAGAGGTCCAACCTGCGATTATGTATCCGCGGTCTGTGGTCTGCTGAACCGAATAGCCATATTCAGCGTCGCTTCCGCCGAACGTCTTTTGCCACTTTAGATTTCCTGATGGGTCTGTCTTTATAAGATATACATCGTAGCCCCCTGCACCGAAGGAATCGGTCCAACCTGCGATTATGTATCCGCCGTCTGTGGTCTGCTGAACCGAATAGCCCCCATCTATATAGCGCCCGCCGAATGTCCTTTGCCACGAGATATTGCCTGCCGAATCGGTCTTTATAAGATATACATCATCGCCCCCTTCACCGAAGGAATCGGTATAACCTGCGACTATGTATCCGCCGTCTGTGGTCTGCTGAACCGAAAGGCCCCGGTCGGCATTGATTCCGCCGAATGTCCTTTGCCACAAGCGATTGCCTGACGAATCAGTCTTTACAAGATATACATCGAAGCCTGCTGCACCGAAGGAATTGGTCACACCTGCGATTATGTATCCGCCGTCTGTGCTCTGCTGAACCGAATAGCCAAAGTCCCAACCGCTTCCGCCGAATGTCTTTTGCCACCTTTCAAGCCCAGACGCTCTGCCAGACGATATAAACAACAACATCACCAGCCAGATTTTTGGATTTCCAATCGTTCTCATTTTTTCATCCCTCTTTCATCTCTTTTTTTTACCGCAGAGAGCGTCGAGACCGCTGAGCTACTTTCAATTCTGGTTTTCTCTGTACTACAATTCTTCAACTTCTTGTTTCTTCTGCTTGATATTGGAATCCGGCTGCCATAACCACCGTCAAAATAAGACGTTATGGTTTGTTTTGAATTTTGAGTTTCGGTGATTCGAATTTGTTTCGGATTTCGGATTTAGTGCTTCGGATTTGGTTGCGGCCACAGGCCGCGCCAGGCTCTCTGAGTTCTCTGTGGCTAATACCTACTTTATCTCTGTGGCTCGTTTTTACTTCTACTTAATGTGCGGAAATCTGTGCAATCTGTGGTTACTTTTTTCTTCTCAAAACGACTCCGCCCAGACCAAGCAGAATGATCGTCGCCGGTTCTGGCACAGTCCAACCGGAGTCTATTGTCTCCAGCGTCTCCGGGTCGATTATCTCATAAAATTGCGAACCCGGCACAAGAGCATCGCCCAGCCAGTTGAAGCTCACGGCGAACGGCCCCGCCGTATGGCCGATCTCTACGCCCACGCCCAACGCCTTTACATCATAAGCGCCGTCATCCTCAAGCACCGGCTCAGGTTGTATGACGATCTCGTCCCAGCCGCCGGGTGGCAGCACCGGCGGCGTCTCCACCGACAGCTTTTCGTAAAGCCCATACCCAAACCAAATCGTAAACTCCTGAATCGGCACGGTCAAGCTGATATTGGCCACTTCGTAGTTGTACTGCCATCGCCCCCCTGGCAACTCTTCAGCGCTGTACCAGATTTGCGTCTTAGGCACGCCAAAACCGGCTGCGCCGAGGCAGAGAACAAGCAGTAATCCCGTAGAAACTGTCTTTTTCATCACATCCTCCTCGTTGTCTCCATAAATGGCCGTCGCGCGGACAGCATTCGAGCCGGCCAAAGATTTACCGCCCGCCGTCAGCATCCGCGCACTTACACGGCCTGAGTTTATACTCGAACCTGGGAAACTTCCGTATCTCCGCTTGCTTGTGCCCTCATGGCACCGACGTTATCCACATTTTACATTATAGGACACACAAAAGTCAAGGAAATTCCGGCGTGGTTCAAGTACGTCAGATTCCAAGTTACATTATCTGTGGCTCCATACGGTGTGCCAGCCTCGAATCCGAAGGATTTGGGGATGGTTGCGCCGCTTTGCGAGTTTTGCCATCCCCAAGCTGCGCTTGAGACTGCCACCCAGAATTGAACCATGCCGAAAATTCCCCCTTTTTTTGCGTTCTCCTGCGTATCGCCGGCAATGGCGCTTTTCGGCGTCTCGCAAGGCGTCCAGGCTGCAAATAAGACCGATTGCCCTTTGACAGAGATGCGCAAATGTGTTATGGTCGTACCCGGAGTGGTTTTGGGCTGAATCGCAATCGCTGTTTGGGTCTTTGGAATAGGGCTTTGATATGTTAATTAAGTTGCTGAAGAGCAAGCTCCATCGAGCAAGAGTGACCGGGGCAAAGCTGCATTATCCGGGCAGCATCAGGATAGACTCCGACCTGCTCGAAGCGGCTGGGATATTGCCTTATGAGTTCATCCTCATCGCGGATATTGACAACGGCAACAGGCTTGAGACGTACGCCGTGCCGGCCAAGGCCGGGTCCCGACAGATCGAGATACTCGGCGCCTCAGCGCACCTGATAGAAAAAAACGACACCGTTATCATCATGGGTTTCGGCTACTTCACGCCCGATGAGGCGGCTAAGCACAAGCCCAGAGTTGTCGTTCTCGACGAGAATAATAGAATTGTCAAACGCAACCCGCACGCCCGCCGATGACAATGAAAACACAAAAGCGCATCCCAGAACGAATGGCCTATGATAGATGTTTTGAGCTTCTGTCATTGCGAGCGAACAAAGCCTTTAGCCCTGAGCGAAGTCGAAGGGGAAGCAATCTCAGCCATCCGAAGCCACGAGATTGCCACGGCCCTTCGGGCCTCGCAATGACAGCTCATCAAGTCACGAGTAACAGAGCACGAGATGCGAGATACGAACCAAAATGTATCCTGAGCTTTTCGAGATACCGTTTACCCAAGTGACGATCAAGAGCTACGGCCTGATGATGGTCGTCGGCTTTCTGGCCGCCGTCACGGTCATACGCCGCCTGAGCCGCACCTTCACGCCCGACCCGCAGCTCATCACAAACGCCGCCCTCTACTCGCTCATAGGCGGAGTCGTCGGCGCCCGCATCCAGTACGTTGTCCATTATCGCGACCAGTTCCGGGGAGACTGGCTGAACGTCTTTGCAATCTGGCACGGCGGCCTCGAGCTTTTAGGCGGCGTTATTCTCGCCATCTCCATAATCTTCGGCTATCTTTGCTATCACAAGTTTATCGCCCGGCGCTACAATCTGCCGATCCGCCGCTACCTCGACGTCCTCGCAATCGGTCTGATGCTCGCACTTCTGCCCGGCAGAATCGGATGCTTCCTCAACGGCTGCTGCTGGGGCAGGCCGACGCTCCTGCCCTGGGGCGTCCGCTTCCCCTACAACTCCCTTGCCTTCAACAGCCAGATTAACGCCGACCCCAAAAGAAATCGGCCCGAACCCTACTTCAAGCTGCCGCCGGATGAATACCTCAGCTTCGTAGCGGACGACGGCAAATGGTACCCAAAACCGATGGCGGAACTGACCGTCCAGCAGGAATACGAGGTGACGAAAGGCAAATATCGCGCCCTGCCCGTTCACCCGACGCAATTGTACGAATCCATCGCCGGCGGCATTTGCTGTCTGTTGCTCTACGGCTTCTGGCGAAGGGCGCAAACGCTCCGCCAATCCGCCACATCCGGCCCGCTTCTCGCCAGGCCCGGCCAGACGTTTGCCTTGATGTTCATACTGTACGGCGTCACGCGATTCTTCATCGAATATCTCCGCGACGATAATCCGTTTGAGTACGGCCCCTGGGCGATGCGCACAGTCTATGTCATTTACAAAGGCGGCACAATCTCACAGAACCTCAGCATTTATCTGGTAATCCTGGGCATAGTTCTGATGGCGATATTTCAGAAAATCAAAGCCGACAAGATCGCCGGCGCCGCCCCGCCCCGCCTCTAACCGTAACATTGGCCCATTTTCTATTTGCACATTCCGGCGCGATTGCCGATACTACCGTGTATATCCCTTTGTTGGGATGGACTCAGATTGAGAGCGTGTAATGCTCTGTTGAAAACCCTGTAAACTGTCATTTCGAGCGAGCCGAGAGCGAGCCGAGAAATCTGTTTTTTAATAGATTCCTCGACTTCGGCCCCAAGGGCCTCCGCTCGGAATGACCTGACCTTGGACTTTTCAACAGGGCAAGCGTCTAATAAAAAGGAATTTCGCCTTCCGTCGTTCCCGCGAACGCGGGAATCCAGAGTTGCGGCGTTAGTCAGAACCTTATTTCGTTAAGGCTGCCAGGAAGAACGGCACTATGGGACTATACGATAGAGACTATACCCAATCCGACTTTCAGTCGGAACACCGCTACGCCCCGCGCATGCGGATCGGATTGCCGCAGCTTACGCCGGTCGTCAAGGCAATAATCGCCGCCAACGTCGTCATTTTCTTCGGCGGCATAATCATTTTTCACAAGAGCACATTCGTTGATACCCCAGCCGGCCCGATTCCCGTCAATGACCTCGACAGATGGTTCTCCGTTTTCCCGTACTCGCTCGGCGCCATGCTTCAGGTCTGGAGGCTCATAACCTATCAATTCCTGCACGGCAGCGTCATGCACGTACTCTTCAACATGCTGGGCCTGTTCTTCCTCGGCCCGACGCTCGAACAGCACTGGGGCGGCAAACGATTCCTGATATTCTATCTCTCCTGCGGTGTCGCCGGAGCTTTGTTTTACATCCTGCTCGTGGCGGTCGGCTTCTTGCAGCCGCTGCCTATGATAGGGGCCTCCGGCGCAATACTCGGAATGCTCGCTGCCTGCGCCATCCTCTTTCCGCACTTTGTCGTGTTCTTCATTGTGTTTCCGGTGCCCATAAGGACCGCCGCAGTCATCCTGACCCTTGTGTATCTTGCCAGCCTGATTATGGTTGGGCAGAACGCCGGCGGCGATGCGGCGCACCTGGCCGGTATGGCTGCCGGAGCAGCTTATGTAGTCTCGCAGAGATGGCGAGAGGCATTGCGATACAAGCTCGAGACCCGCCTCCGGCAGAGCAAGGCAGCCACGCAGCGCAGCCTCCAGGCCGAGCTTGACGAAATACTCGAGAAGGTCCACACGCAAGGCATCCACAGCCTCACGCGACGAGAGAAAAAAATACTAAAACAGGCCACAGACGCCGAGCGAAAACGAAACACACCCTGACTATCCGCCTCCCACAACGGCGCACCGCCCGCCAGTCTAACGACACTTTGCCTCAGCCCCAAATACCATATCGCTAAACAAGCCCCGTCGCCGAGCACCATTCTGGATACTCATCTTGTTCCTCCAGTCTCAGTTATGAAGCTCCAGGTCTGGCCGGCGGTCTTGCCCTTGCTGTTGACTTCATCGATACGCCAGTAGTAGGTGGTGTTTTTGGCCATAACAGGGGGAGCATACGTGGTGTCTGCTTCAGTGCTCACTAATGGCAGTGGGTAGGTTGTCCCGAAATAGACCTCGTGAGATTCCGCCCCATCTCCGGGAGTCCAGCTCAAAAAGGCAGTGGTGCTGATGCCCGTTGAACCGTCGCCTGGATTGGGATTGCTCGCCGGAAATGGTCGCCCGCCTAAGCGGAAGTGTTCGGCAAACACGGCAAGATCTCTAAAATCAATTCTGCCGTCTCCGAGAGGTGTCGGACCGATGTCAACTGCAGCCTGGTTTTGTCTCCAGTATCGAGCAAGTCTGGCAAAATCTTTAAGGTTCACAATTTCGTCGCCGTTGAAGTCAACGATTACGGTAATTGACACCTGCCAGAGGTCGTAGCTACCGATCCCGCCTGCTCGGTCAGAACCGAAGTAGAGAGTCCGGCCGTCGGCTGAAAGGGTCGGAGATGCGTTGGTACAGGCCAAGTTGATCTGTGCCGGTAGTTTCACCGGGAGGCCGAAATCATCGTGTATTGTCGCCCGTCTTGCCATCCAAAGCTGGGTGCAGGTGCTGCGACTGAAAAAAAGCGTGCAGCCATCAGCCGAGATATCAGGCATCCATTCACCGTCAGCACTGTTGACGTTCCTGAGAAAACCCGGGGATCCAAAGGGATCGGACGTCGTCGCTCGCGTCGCCACCATTATGTCGCAGTGCTCTCCTATATGACCGGGTCGGTGGGACTGAAAGTAAAGCGATAGCCCGTCTGCCAAGAGGCTCGGAGAGACTGCATGCTCGCTATTCACCGCCAGCCCGATATTCACCGGCGCGCCCCAGGCATCGTTGACCGTTTCCCGCGCGAGCATCCATATCTCGCCATCACCATTAAATCCGCCAGGCAAGGGGTTGCCGAACTGGGGTGCGTGGCCGTCGGAAAAGTAGAGCGACAGACCATCCGCTGAGATACTTGGCTCCCAGTAGCTGTATTGCGAGTTGGGAGGCGATCCAGCGTTCACCGGACTGCCCCAGTCGTCTTCTACGGTTGCCCGTTTCCTGACCCACAGGTCGTAACCCCCATACCCGCCGGGCCGGTCGGACACAAAATAGAACTCCAGCCCGTCAGCCGAGATGCAAACACCATGCTCGCCATACGAACTGTTGACGCTCGGCCCAAGATTAACAGGCGTCCCCCAAACGAAATCTGCATTTGCCTGCCCTGCGATGAGTACATACACCGCGACAAACGCTGCCAACATTGCCTTTTTCATCTCGCCATCCTTTCAGAAGATGCCCGTCCCTTCTCAGATATGAAGCCGCAGAATTGACCAGTGAAGGCGGCGAGACAACTTCCACTCACCCGTTTCTCGGCACCTTACATATACTCAACGTACCGGAACTCACGCGCAAAGTCAAGCGAATTCTTCCCGAAAACGCCTTTTCTCTACGTCTTTCTATCATCTGGTGGCCAACCACCCGCTCTCTATTTCAACGGCCATTTGTACGGACAATCCAGCAGCCAGTAGTCCGTAAGCGACTGCAGGTCGGCAAAGTCAATATCCGCGTCATTGTCCGAATCGCCGCTCACGTCGCCGATAAGCCACAACTCTGCGAACCGCGCAAAGTCACCGAACTCGACAAAGCATAACGGCCCGCCCGGCCAGAAACCGTCAAGCGTGTCCCCGGTATAGCTCGCGCCAGTCATTCAGAAAGCGGCCAAAAAAGGCCTTTTCCAGCGTATCAAATGCTGAATGACGATTTTTGAGCTATGGTTGCCGATTTTGTGTTTTTTTGGAGCGGCCTTTGAGTTATACTGCCAAGTCAAGTACACAGGCATAACTGCAAACAGTCGGAACGGTGCAGCGTCCGTGCTGCTGCGTTGTGAGGAACTTCTGTACATGGACGAATAGGATTGAACTGAAAGGAGACCGAGCAATGACTACAGAAAATCACCCAAAACAGCCGATGCGGCATACGTGCTGCCCGTGCGGCGGCCACGATTCGACCAGCGGCATAACTCGCCGCACCTTCCTGCAGGGCGCAGGCGGCGCAACATTGTTTGGAGCGGCGTTGACCGGCCTGACATGGTCCGCCATAGCAACGGCGGAGACCCAGAACGAGACCGCACCCAAGCGTCGGCCCCTCATGGTCAAGCCCGTGCTTATTTATGACGTTCCGCAGCCCAGGAAGCAGACCAGCTGGCGGAGCTGGGGAGGGATCCAAACCGAGCAGGATGCCGAGCAGGAGGCCGCTCGAATTCAGACCGAGTTGAACGACCTGACAAAGCGGGCGGACTTTCCCGTCAAGTTTCTGCCGATTTCCAGAACGCGAAACGCAGCGGGCCTCGCGGGCGTGACCGATTTGGACAAGGCCGATGCCTTCCTCGTTTATGCCGCGGGCGGCGGGATGGACACCTTCGACGCCCTGGCAAAGAAGAGCAAGGATATGATTATATTCTGCCGTCACACGTCTGGCCCGGTCTATCTCTGGTATGAGATTATCAGCCCGCGCTATCTCCGCCAGCACACCGATACGCTGGCGATCAAAGGCGTGGACGACGGCGACGTCGTGGTTGACAGCCAGGATGAGATCCTGTGGCGGCTCCGCGCACTATGCGGCCTGCGCAATACTATGGGCACTCGAATAGTGGCCATCGGAGGACCCGGTGCCTGGGCACAGCCGGCGGGCCTCGTGCCCAAGCTCGTTGAGGACAAGTGGAAATTCGACATCCAAACCCTCTCCTACGATGAATTAGGCAAGCTCATCAAGCAGGCCCGGGCCGACAAGCCCGCCGTCGAGCGCGCACAGCAGCGGGCCGCCAAGTATCTAAAATCAAAGGGCACAAAGTTGGAGACCAAGCGCGAGTTCGTCGATAACGGCTTCCTGCTCGACCAGGTGTTCCGCGGCGTGATGAATAAGGCCGGCTGCGGCGCCATCACTATCAATGGCTGCATGGGGACAATTATGCCGCTCGCCGAGACCTCGGCGTGCCTAACGCTGAGCCTGCTAAACGACGCCGGGTACCTCGCCTTCTGCGAGTCGGACTTCGTCGTGATTCCCTCCGGCGTGCTGCTGGCGAATATCTCCGGCAAACCGGTCTTCCTCAACGACCCGACGTACCCGCACGACGGCGTAATCACAATTGCGCACTGCACCGCGCCTCGCCGCCTGAGCGGCGACAAGCTCGAGCCGGCCAGGATTATGACCCATTTCGAGTCCGACTACGGCGCCGCGCCAAAGGTCGAGATGCGAAAAGGCCAGACCGTTACAAACATCATCCCCGACTTCGCATCGAAACGCTGGGTCGGACTGTTGGCCGAGACGATTGAGACCCCCTTTATGGATATCTGCCGCGCCCAGGTTGACATCCGCTACAACTGTGGTGATTTGCTATTGGCCGAGAGAATGCCGGGATTCCACTGGATGAGCGGCTACGGCGACTATATGAAAGAACTCGGTTACGCACTAAAACGCGTCGGCATCACCTGGGAGAACCTCAGTGCATAGCCGAGGTCGAGCTCGATTTGCAATGTCGAGCGCAGACCTCTGAAGTCGGCAGAGAAATTGCCTCTGTAAACCGCGAGCAGGGCTACATTGTGTGCAATCTTTAGTGCGGCTATTGATTCCTGCGAAACTGATGACATGTCAGTCCTGCGGAAGCAGGAGTCCAGAAGACGCGGCTAACCGCCTGGATTCCCGCTTGCGCGGGAATGACACCGGCGCCTTATACTCGTGGTTTGAGAACATTAAACATACAGGTATCAATAAACGGTATGAAGGAGAATAGTATGAGATTCCAACGTTGCCTCTTGGGATTGGTGCTTTCAGTATTACTCACCGAGTGCGTGCAAGCAGCCACACTGTACGTCTCGCCGCAAGGCAATGACGCATGGTCGGGTCGCCTCGCCGACATCAATAAAGAACGGACCGACGGGCCGAAGGCTTCGCTCAGCGGCGCCAGGGACGAAATTCGCAAATTCAAGGCGCAAGGCCCGCTCAAAGAGCCGGTCCAGGTTATCGTTGCTGCGGGGACATACACGCTCGCCGAGCCGTTTGTATTGACGCCCCAGGACAGCGGGACAAAGGATTGTCCAATCATTTACGAGGCCGCTGTCGGCGCCAAACCGGTGTTCTCCGGCGGACGAATAATCACTGACTTTCAGCCCGGAAAGGACGGTATATGGCAAGCCCGAATACCGGATGATGCCCAGGGCAAGTGGTATTTCGAGCAGTTGTTCGTCAACGGCCAACGCGCCACCAGGGCGCGCACGCCCAATAAGTGGTACCATTATATGGGCGAAACCTCCGAGGTTCCAATCGAGGGCAAAGAGGGGCAATACCGCCGCGTCACGCCCGTCCGGCCGGACGCGCTCGAACCGCTGCGAGAACTCAGCCCCCAGGAAATCCGCGATGTCACGCTTGTCGCCTACCACAAGTGGTGCATTACCCGCCGATACCTGACCGACATCGACACCGCCGCCAACATCATCGTGACGGTCGGAGAGCAGCTCAAAAACTACTCAGGCTGGCCAGGTAACACCCGGTTTCATTTGGAGAACTTCAAGACCGCCCTCGACGCGCCCGGCGAATGGTTCCTTGCGCGCGACGGGATGCTGTACTACAAACCACGGCCCGGCGAGGATATGACCACGGCCGAGGTCGCAGCGCCGCTCGTCGAGAAGCTCGTCATCTTTGAGGGAAATCCGGAGGCCGGACAGTTCGTCGAGCATATCAAGCTCAAGGGCCTGACGTTCCATCACAATCGTTACATCCTTCCGCAGACCGGCTATGCGCCCTTTCAGGCGGCCTACGCCACCGAGGCCGCCGTGATGGCCGACGGCGCTCGCAATATCACGCTGGAGGGCTGCGAGATTGGGCACGTCGCCGCCTACGGGGTATGGTTTCGCCAGGGCTGCCGCGACTGCCGCCTTGAGCGAAGCTACATCCACGACCTCGGCGCGGGCGGCGTCCGCATAGGGGAGGGCGAGATCCGACCGGACGGGCCTTCCCGCACCAGCCACATCACCGTCGATAACAATATCATCCGCACCGGCGGACGGATATACACCTCCGCCGTCGGCGTCTGGATCGGACAGAGCGGCGACAATACCCTTACGCACAACGAAATCGCCGACTTCTTCTATACCGGCATCTCCGTCGGCTGGCGCTGGGGCTATGCAGAAAGCCTCGGCAAACGCAATACCATTCGCTTCAACAATGTCCACCATATCGGCTGGGGAGTCCTGTGTGACATGGGCGGAATCTACACCCTCGGCCCATCCGAAGGAACAGTCGTCAGCGACAACATCTTCCACGATGTCTATGCCTACTCCTACGGCGGCTGGGGACTTTATACCGACGAGGGCAGCACCGGAATCGTAATGGAAAACAACCTCGTCTATAACGTCAAGACAGGCTGCTTCCACCAGCACTACGGCAAGGAGAACATCGTACGCAACAACATTATGGCCTTCTCGAAACTCTACCAGGTCCAGGCCACGCGCATCGAGGAGCATCTCTCCTTTAATTTTGAGAACAATATCGTCTATTACACCGAGGGCGTTCTCCTCTCAGGGCCGTGGACGCAGGTCAGAATCAATATGGACAACAACTGCTACTGGAACGCAGCGGGCAAGCCCGTGGACCTTGTCGGCAAAACGCTTGACGATTGGCGCAAAGAGACCGGCCACGATAAAAACTCGATTATTGCCGACCCGCTGTTTGTTGACCCGCAGAACTTCGACTTCCATCTAAAGCCCGACTCCCCCGCTCTCAAGCTCGGCTTCAAGCCCTTCGATTACACCAAGGCGGGAGTATATGGCGACCCCGAGTGGATCAGAAAGGCCAATAGCGTCACATTCCCGCCGTTGGAAATCACCCCCGACCCGCCGCCCTGATACACTGCTCGTTCGCGTGATTGCGCCCAAATCAGCCGCAAGGAGTGACACAGTATGAATCGCAAGCGCACCCGTTTGGTTCTGATGCTGGTCTTTGCCGGCGTCCTTGTCCTTCAATTTAGCGAGTCTCCCGCGGCGGCGGAATTTCGCGCCGCCATTGCCGTCCGTGATGTCACGCCGGACCCCCTGCTGCCCGTCTCCGGCGGCGTCGGTCCATCCAAACCCGTCACCAAAAAAATCGGCGCGTTGACCGTCCGCGCCCTGGTCCTCGAAGCCGGTGACACTCGCGTCGCAATCTGCAGCACCGATTTCCTCGGATTCCCCGGCGTCCTGTGCGACAGGGTCCACAAGCAGGTTTCGGACATCCCGCCCGAAAATATCCTCATCGCCGCAACCCACAATCACAGCGCCCCCGATTGCTACGGCTTTCCCGGTCCCGATGGCCGCACCGACGCCGACCTTACATACCTCAACAGCGTCTGCACGAAATTGGCCGATGCCATCAACCACGCCGTCCGCCAATTGCAGCCCGCCCAGCTCAAAATCGCAACCGGCAAGGCACGCGGCAAAATCGCCTACAACTACTACGCCGAGAACCTCTACGACCCTCGCTGCGGCGTCATTCAGCTCCTCGACCCTAACGAAAAACCCCTCGCCACCCTCATCAACTACGCCTGCCACCCCGAAGTCATCGGCTCAGACCGGGCAATCCTCTCGCCGGACTTTGTCGGCCCCCTCTATGACCGCATCGAGCAGCAAGGAGCAGGCACGGGCATCTTCATAAACGGCGCACTCGGCGGAATGGTCACCGCCGACTGCCGAGGCCCCGACGGCAGGGATATGCGCACCTGGGACGAGTGCATTCGCATAGGTAATTTGCTGGCCGACGAGGCCCTGCGAATCGTCGCCGATGCCACAATCCAAAAAAATCCCACACTCGCCTGCGGCAGCACAACCATTAAGTTCCCCGTCGAGAATCTGATGCTCCGCGCCGTCCTGGAGCTCTCGCCGTTAGGCTTCGCAGCAGACGAAACAGGATGCGTCTCAACCCGGCTCAACCTCGTTAATCTCGCCGACGCCCAGATTCTCACCATCCCCGGCGAGGCCCTGCCTAACATCGGCTACTACTTGAAGCGCAAGATGCACGGCCGACACAACCTCCTCTTCGGCCTGACCAACGACGCCTTCGGCTACATCCTCACAAAGGTCGATTACAACAGCTTCGGCCGATACGACTACATCACCCGAACCTCCCTCGGCGAAATGACCGGCGAAATCCTCATCGAACAGGCCCTCAAATCCCTCGACTCCTTCCCCCGCCCACCTGTCATTCCGAGCCCGCCGTAGGCGGGTCGAGGAATCTCTTCAAACAAGCGCCGCGAAGCGGCACCTTTATTGTCTGCCCCCCTGCGTGTCATCGGGATCGCTCTTCCCGCCCTTCGTGCCTGTCCCTGGTTGTCATTCGCCATCGCCGATTAGGATACGTGCGAAGCTGATGGTTGTCCCCGAGCCTTGCCGTATTCCCAGCAATTCCAATTTCTTTGACGGCGGTGAGCCGGCCCGCACCGTCGCAGTGAAAAAATCGTTAAACGGCCTATCTAATGGAACGCGGACCGGCTGGCTTGCGGACCCATCCGCCAGGATTTCCACCAATCGGTTCTCTGAAACAGGCTGGCCGCTTGCATCCGAACCATAGACGTAGAAGAACACGAACAACCGCCTTGCCGGTGTGATATGGAATCGGGCGCACCCGGCCAGCTCATTCGATTTGCCTTCCTCCGCCGCGAGCAGCGTGCGGCGCGAAACCACTTTTCCTTTGCGCACCACGGCGTAGTTCAACGAGTGACTCTGCTTTTCGTCGGGGAAGAACTTCTCCCGCAACCGCTCATCCAGAGCCTGCTCGGTCCAGAGGATGTGCGCCGCGCCGTCCGGACCCAGCCACAGGTCCCCAGGATTGATCCAGCCGCAGGTCTTCTCCCGGCTGGCTATCTCCACCCACGGCTCGAACCGCTTCGTTGTGATGTCCGCAGACCACGTATAGAACAGCCGCCGAAAATCGTAGTCCCACTCGTTCCCGGTGAGTTGCTTCTTAAAGGCCCGCCATTGCTCGTTCGGCTCGACGATGTCGCTCACGCCGCAGAAATGCACTTCACGCCCTTTCAAAACCACATTGGGATAGCATACGCGAATAGGCTGTGGCTTCACGTACTCCGCTCCCCAGGGCCATTCAAGTCGGCCTTGCGCGCTCCACTGACCGTCTCGGTCAAGAAACACCCATTCCGCGTGCGTGTAGCCGACATTCTGAAACAGGATCAGCTCATGGTTAGGCCCGTCGGCGGCGAGACTTCGATAAGAATGTTCGGTGAACTCCGGGCTGCCCGCCCAAGCGGGCAGGAGGCTTCGCACGGGCCGGCTGGCGTCTTCAACCGCAAACTCAAGCAGTTCCGGCCGTGCAGGCCCGGAAACCGCGTTGGGGTCCGCGCTCACCGTCGGATTCGCGGAAAGAAATAGTCTGCTATCGGGAAAGCCGGCCAGCGGGCACGGCTCTCGCGTTCGCCCCGATTCATCGATGCACACCCTCCGCCAACCCTCTTTCCCGCGCTGGAACAACATCCACCGGCAGTTGTTCGGCGGCTTGGCTTCATCGAGAGTCTCTATCCCGCTGGCGAATAGCTCATCGCCGATCCGCACCAAGCACGTTGACCCGTGGCACCACATCGGCCCGGCCCCGTTATTGGCCGGCTTGTAGCTATAGACGTCCTCTTCAATCTCAACAACTGCCCTTAACGGCAGACACAATGCCGTGTTCGCTAATGGCATCGCCCACAACAACAAAAACACGCTTACGACAGAATGTGCTCGCATCAATGGCTGCCTCATTATTCGTGCATACCTGGAAAAACACTGACCATAAATCATCGACCGCCGACAGAGACGGTAGTATAAGGAAGGCCCCTATCGTGGGCCGTTATGTAAATAACAGGTGGCTGTCACTAGTTACCACTTCATCCCGCCGAGTGTCCGTCATTCGTTTAGCACCTCAGTTTAATGAATTCCCATTTACATTGATTTATATTTGCGAAGATGTTTACATGAAAAAGTTTCTCTCCCCATTCCACCAGCTTTTTTGAAAGATCCTTATTCGGAGCAAACTCTTCGCCCAGTGTGTCCTCGTTTGCTCTCCGAGTATCTCCGCCAAGGAATTTGCCTTTATGGGTTTTAGCTTTTTTGACCCAATAATTATAGCATTCAAAAGTCATTGACTTAAATCCCACAAATTTTGATGGGCCAAAAGAATCTGTTGATTCATCATACAACCAATAGGTCGTTTCTCTCAATAACTTACGCGCCCTGCTCTCAGGAGAAGCCACAGCTTCTCGATTGAAGTATTCGATGTGTGCGCGAATTCCGTTGATTCCATTATCTTGTTTATTCACCAAATCAAGTGCACACTTTTCCATTTTCTTTCTGCTCAAAAAATCGTTATTGTTTTCTTCTCAATATCACCGCACCGACGCTGAGGAGAAGAAGCGTTCCTGGTTCGGGGACAACCGCGATACCTTCTGCGTAATCGCCTACATTTAGATTAGGAAGCGGTGCTCCGTCAAAAGTCACCCGACCGATAGAATAGCTGTTTTGCCCTCCAAACCAAACTTCGTCTCCGACTACTGCGAGGCCTTGAGCATATATGCTGGTAGAGATGGTCCCAAGTGGCGTCCCATCAAAGGCCATGCGATGGATTTTGTTCCACGAACTTTCTCCCCACCACCAGACCTCATCGCCCACAACCGCTAAACTTTGAGCATGATCTGCCCCGATGCTGATGCTTGAGAGGGGCGCGCCATCAAAAGTCAGACGGTTTATTGTGTAAGAGGTTGAACCGCCAACCCACACTTCTTGGGCAACGACTGCAATACCCTCCGCATAATCACCAACACTTAGACTGGAAAGTGATGTTCCATCAAAAGTTACCCGACCGATAGAGTAGCTGTTTTCCCCACCAAACCAGACTTCGTCTCCGACTATTGCGAGGCCTTGAGCATATATGCTGGTCGAGATCGTGCCAAGTTGTGTTCCATCAAAGGCCATGCGATGGATTTTGTTCCACGAACTTTCTCCCCACCACCAGACCTCATCACCGACAACCGCTAGACTCTGAGCATGATCTGCCCCGATGCTGATGCTTGAGATAGGTGTCCCATCAAAAGCGAGACGGCTTATTGAGTACGAGGTTGATCCGCCCAACCAAACTTCATATACCGCCTGCACGTCAAGCGGGAACAAGCCAAGAATAACAAGTCCAACAACCTCCAATACCAGAATTGATTTTCTTCTCATTTTCCTACCTCCTTAAAAACCCGTTGACAAAACCAAACAACTAACCTGAACATCCAGACTTCCCGTCTCCATCGGGTCGATAGTCGTTCACCATATCCTTCATCTTTCTCTTCAGGTTGTATGAAAGAAACCAGTAGCTATCTATCTTTTTAATAATTTCTTCTTTAGACATTCCTTTTTCCAAGAGACGCTGTATCACACGATTGGCTACCACATCCACACCGTATTGAGCAATTGCGTTGAAGATTAACACAAGTATACCCAAGACCGCAAGGCCCCCCATCATGCCTAATGGCCCACCTAAGATTGCTAACGCCGCTACAATTGCGGCGCCCCCAGCAAGACCAGTTGTTCCTATTACTATAACCAAAACAAGTCCGGGTACTCCCAGAGCTACAATCTTTTCAATAATCTTATCCAAAGGCATTCTCATGTTTTTCTCTCTTCTCAAGACATTATCTATGGACAGTGACTCATTGAATCCTAAACCACATCGGATTTAACAATTCTAGCCCGCAAAGGTCTGCCTTCTGCCAAACATCGCATATCCGGCGTTTCCTGGCCGGAATCAATTAAGAAGCTCACCCAAAGTCGTCTCAACTATGGTGAAACATACCACAAAAAGACCGGAAAATCAAGAGGAAAAATATAAAAACGGGAGAATGGTCAGGGGGTTCATTGTTCATAGTTGATTGTTCGTTGCTCGACATTCTCGTTTCTCCGGCCTATCGTTCCTCTGTCCTCTGGCGTCCATCGTCCATCATCGTTCGTCTTTCGATCTCTGTGTCCTTCCTGGCCCGAGGGGCTGTGGCCGTTTTTCGACTATCACTCTTCCAGCCAGTCTAAGCTAATGATACCCAGGTCGCCCAGGCCCACCGTCTCGTCGCAGTCTAAGTCCGCCTTCTCGCACGGGCAGCCGGCCTCGCGCATCCAGTCTTGAGCAAAAACGGCAAAATCTCCCATATCGACCCGCCCCGTCTGATTGATATTGCCCGAGCCCGGCCAGACGATAGTCAGTGCATCCAGTCCAAAATCCGCCAAATCCTCCACCGGCGCAAACGGCCGGAGAAGATCAAGGTTGCGGATGACTACCCGCCCGGTGTCGCTGAGCAAATCACCGTAGCCGATATGCCCAAGCCGCAAGTCGGTAAAGCTCGTCGTTATCGAGAACCACACCTCCCCGCTCGGCCAGACGTGCGCCGCATCAAGCCCGAATATCTTAGGAATAGGGTCTATCGGCTGAAAATTCCGCATCAGCTCGCTACTCGTCTTGAATACCCGCCCCCTCTCATCGAGCAGGTCGCCGTCCGAAATCAGCACGCCTAAGCTCTCCGAGAAGAACCCATCCTCGGTGGAGAACAGTATCGCCCCATCCGGCCCAATCGCCGCTGCATCCAGCCCGAACTGCGGTATCGGCGGTTGCGGCGAGAATGGGCCGATCAGGTCGCTATGCCGCCGTACGATTGCCCCCTCGCTGCTTAATAAATCCCCATTGCGCAACGGCCCGAGCCTCTCGCTGAGAATATCCTCCCGCGACGAGAACCATATACGGCATCCCGGAATACCCGCCCCGCCGCTCCCCGCCGGCGGCTGCCCTATCACCGCATCAAGCCCGATATCCGGCGCAGGCGGCATAATGCCCAACTTGACGGTGAGCTGCTGGTTCCTTCGCACTATCCTGCCTGTCGCGCTGAGCAGGTCCCCCTCGCTCACAGAGGCCATCCCCATCGCCGACGAAGTAAAGCCCGTCTCCGTCGAGAACCATATCTCAGGCCACGCCACAGCCACAAGATGCATGCTGAAGGTGTGCAGCGGGTCTGTCGGCGGCAACTGAATCAGGTCGATCTCAATCCACGGAAACGGCACCTGCAAGGCGACCGTCCCGCTGTCGAAGCCCAGCCCCTCAAGTTCATTGATGCTCCCTTTGAGCGTCATCTGCTGAAGCAGCGCCACCTCTCCCCCGATCTGATACGTCCCATTGAACCGCCCGACGTACTGGAAATATGGCGAGTTGCTCTCAAATCTCAGCCCGCGCACCGCGAAATAACTGAACAGCGGGTTCTCCCACGTCGGCTTCAGCCAGAAGCTCCCACGGATAGGAACCGGAATCGTCGGCCGACCGCACATAGTGCAGTCGTCGATAAGATAGCTACCCTCCATCAGCCGATACCGAACCGCAATCCCCGCCCCCGCTCCTGAACCAGGCCACCAGCTTTGGATATCATTCTCACCCGCTGCTGTTGTGACCGCCCCCACCAACACCGCCCACCCCATCGCCAACGCAAAGAACCTTCTCGTTTCCATTGGATCCACCCTCAAAAAACCAAGGTTCATCAAAACGCCGACATCTATAGCAGCATTATACCCCCTCTCAAGTCAAAACGCAAGCAAAAGAAGCGTCAAGTGTCGAATAGCCCGGTCGCTATTTTCCTGCCAGCCAGGTTGGCCCGTAAGAGATATCGACTTTAAGGGGAACGTCAAGTTTGATGGCCGACGACATTTCTTTTCCGATCCACTTGCCGTGAGTCTCGGCCTGCTCAGCCGGAAGCTCGAACACAAGCTCATCGTGAATCTGCAAAATCAGCTTCACCGGCAAATCCTCTCTCTCGATTTGCCCCTGAATGGCTACCATTGCGACCTTTATCAGGTCCGCTGCGGAGCCTTGGATGACGGTGTTGACCGCGAAGCGCTGGGCCTGCGAGCGTTTGTTGGCGTTTTTGCTGTTGAGGTCCTGAATCTTTCTCCGCCGGTGCAGAATCGTCTCGGCGTAGCCCATCTTCCTCGCAAGCTCGATAACGCCGTCCATAAATGCCCGGATGGAGCTATAGCGGGCGAAGTAGTCCTCGATGAATTTCTTCGCATCGCCCACGCTCATCCCGACCGTCCGCGCCAGCCCGAACGCCCCCTGACCATAAATGATGCCGAAATTCACCGCCTTGCACTTCGACCGCATCTCGCCCGTCACATCCTCAATCGCCACGCCGTAAATCTGCGACGCCACAAACGCGTGAATATCCCTGTCCGCCGCAAATGCCTCCATCAGGGCCTTATCTTTGGAAAAATGGGCAAGCAATCGGAGCTCCACTTGACTATAATCGGCGCTGAGGATGCAGTCGGTCTTTTTGGCGGGGATGAAGGCCGAGCGGATTTTTCGGCCAAGCTCGGTGCGGATGGGGATATTCTGGAGGTTGGGGTTGCTCGAGCTGAGCCGGCCCGTTGCGGTAATCGTCTGGTTGAAAGATGCATGCACGCGACCGGTTCGCGGATTTATCAGCGAGCCGAGCTTGCCGACATAAGTATTTTTGAGTTTGCTTAGCGTGCGGTACTCGATGATCGAATCGGCGATTGGGTGCTCCTCGGCAAGCTGTTCGAGGACATCCGCATCGGTGCTGCGCCCGGCCTTGCCGACGCGGACAGGGGTGAGGTCGAGCCTGTCAAAGAGAATCTCGGCCAATTGCTTCGGCGAGTCGATGTTGAATACGCAGCCGGCCTGCTCGTATGTCCGGCCGGTGACGGACTTGAGGGTCTCGGTGATCTCGCCCGACATCTTGCGAAGCAGCTTAGTATCGAGGGAGACGCCGTTGTGCTCCATCGTCGCAAGCACCGGGACGAGCGGCATCTCGACCTGCTCGAACAGTCTGTAAATATCAGGCTCTTTTTCGAGGCGGGTCTTGAGGTATTCGTAGAGCTGCCAGGTTATATCGGCATCCTCGGCGGCGTAGCGGCAGGCGGCGGCGGTATCGACCATATCAAAGGTGAGCTGGTTTTTGCCCTTGCCGATGAGGTCGGAGATGGGAACCGGCCGATACTTGAGATAATCGATCGCCATATTGTCCATCGAGTGGCTGCGGGCCGGATCGAGGCAATAAGAGGCCACCATCGTGTCGAAGTGCACCCCTTTGACAGGCAGGCCGGCGTTCTGCAAAACGAGCAGGTCGTACTTGATGTTCTGGCCGACCTTCTTGACGCCCGGCTCGGCGAGTATCGGGCCGAGCTTAGGACGGATTTGCTCGATATCGAGATGCTGCGAGCCTAACGGGGCTTTGAACGCAAGATAAAAGGCCTTATGCGCCTCCCACGAAAAGCTGATGGCGACTAACTCGGCCCGCATGGCGTCAATCGAGGTTGTCTCGGTGTCGATGGCGAAGAGTTTTTGCTCTTTGAGCTCTTTGAGCAAGCCGTCGAATCTTTCGGGCGTATCGATCAATTGATAGTCGTGGTCGGTCGTATCGACGGAAGCCGGCTCGCCAAGCTCGGCGACGACGGACGAAGGACGAGGGACGAAGGACGAAGGTTGAGCCGCTGCGGTCGCCCCCGCGCCCTGCGGGAGATACTTCGCCAGGTCGAGCTGCGTAACCAGACGCGAGAAACCCAATTCCGTGAACAGCTCGGCGAGCTTCGGCCTGTCGGGTTCGCTGAGGCCCAGGTTGGCGTAATCGATTTTGATGGGGACATCGCAATCTATGGCGACGAGCTTCCTGCTGAGAGTGACATTGTCCTTAAAGTTGCGGAGGCTCTCGCCCCGCTTGCCCTTTATCTCGTCGGCGTGCCTGTAGAGATTGTCGATTGAGCCGTACTGCTGAATCCACGATAGGGCCGTTTTTGGACCGACGTCGGGCAGACCCGGGATGTTGTCCGATGTGTCGCCTTGAAGCGCCAGGACTTCACGGAACTGCTCCGGCGAGACGCCCATCTCCTGCTGCATCCTTGCCTCGCCGAATTCAATGTCACGCTTCATATCGTACGCGCGGACGTGCTCATCCAACAATTGCAGAATATCCTTGTCGCCGGAGCAGATAAAGCAGTCGTGGCCGTCGGCGGAGGCCTTCTTTGCTAACGTGCCGATGATGTCGTCGGCCTCGAAGCCATCCACCCGCAGCCTCGGTATATTCATCGCATCGAGTATCTGCTCGATGCGGTCTATCTGGGCGGGCATATCATCGGGCATCGGCGGGCGGTGGGCCTTGTAGTCGGCGTACATTTTGCGGCGAAACGTCGGGGCCTTGCTGTCCAGAGCGACGACCAACATATCGGGCTTGCGCCGCTGGATAAGGCCCAGTATGGCCATCGTGAAGATATACGTCGCCTGCGTTGGCTCGCCCGACGGGCTTGTGAGCGGATCGCGCACTCGCGCATAATAGGCAGCGTAGATGTGCGCGTGGGCGTCGATGATATAAAGACTCTTCGCCATAGCCGACACTGTATGCCCGATCAGAGGCGCTGTCAAGGCCGGCTCCGGTTCATAAGATTGGCACCCGTTGATTGGAAGGGATAGCCACAGAGGCCTTGGCGCGGCTTCGTTTCGCTCAGCCGCAACCAAATCCGAAGCACTAAATCCGAAATCCTAAACAAATCCGAATCACCGAAACTCAAAATTCAAAACAAACCATAACGTCTTATTTTGACGGTGGTTATGGCAGCCGGATTCCAATATCAAGCAGAAAAAACGACAAGTTGAAGGATTGCAGTACAGAACAGAAAGACAGATGTGAAGCACTAAATCCTAATTCCTAAATCTAAACAAATTCAAAATCCCAACGCCTAAATGTCCCAAGCCAGACGTTCCGCGCGGCCCCTTGGAATTTGGGTTATATGATATTCGCATTTGTTTCGGATTTCGTGCTTAGTGCTTAGGATTTGACAAGTACGGGTTAAGGCTTTATTATACGGCCTTTTACGAAAGCAATTGAAGGTGTGAATATGTCCGAGCAAGAACGGAAAAAGGGTTATCGGGATACGCTTAACCTGCCGAGTACGAGTTTTGCGATGAAGGCGAACCTTGTGGAGCGTGAGCCTGCGATGCGCAAAGCGTGGGCGAAGGAGGATATTTACGGGCGGATCCGGGCGGCCCGCAAAGGGGCGCCTCTGTACATTCTGCACGACGGCCCGCCCTACGCCAACGGCGATATTCACATGGGCCATGTGATCAATAAAGTCCTCAAAGACTTTGTGGTGAAGTATAAGACGATGGCGGGGTATGATGCGCCGTACGTGCCGGGGTGGGACTGCCACGGGCTGCCGATTGAGTCGAAGGTGGTGATGGACCTGGGCGAGAAGGTGCGGCAGATGAGCAAATTAGAGGTACGCAAGGAGTGCAAGAAGTACGCGAGCAAGTATATCAAGATTCAGAGCAGGCAGTTTCAGGAATTGGGGGTCTTAGGGGATTTTGAGAATCCGTACCTGACGTTCAAGCCGAGCTACGAGGCGGGGATACTGGAGGTGTTCGCCGAATTGGTCGGCAAGGGATTGGTGTATAAGCAGCTCAAGCCGATCCACTGGTCGATTGGGTGCGAGACGGCGCTGGCGGAGGCGGAATTGGAGTATAAGGATATATCGTCGCCGAGCATCTTTGTGAATTTCCCGGCTGCGGAAGAGAGCATCGGCAAGCTGATCGAGCTTGGCCTTGTCAAGCCTGAGGAAGCCGAATCATCGAAGGTCTGTTTTATGATCTGGACGACGACGCCGTGGACGTTGGCGGCAAATTTGGCGATTGCGGTGCACCCGTACTTAGAATACAAGGCGATGAGCTACGAGCAGAACGGGCGGAAGTTTGTATCGATTTTGGGCGTGGACCGATTGGACGCGGCTGTCGCGGCTGGAAAGCTTGAGAACGGACAGTATGCAATCAGCGAGAGCGCGGTCAAGGGCGGCGAATTAGAGGGGATGCGGTATCGGCATCCGTTTGTGCAGAGCAATCCGACGGACAAGGATGCGTTTATGGTGATCCTGGCAGAGTACGTGACGACGGCGGATGGGACGGGGCTGGTGCATACTGCGCCGGGGCACGGGGTCGAGGATTATGTGTCGGGGCAGAAGTACGGGCTGGCGGTGTATTCGCCGGTGAGGGATGATGGGCGGTATGATGATACGGTTCCGGAATGGCTGCGCGGGCAGAACGTGCTGGAGGTCGATAAGGTCGTGAACGAGCATTTGCGCTCGGCGGGGCTGCTCTATGCGGAGGGCGAGATTACGCACAGCTATCCGCACTGCTGGCGGAGCAAGGGGCCTGTGATTTTCCGGGCGACGGAGCAGTGGTTTATCAGCGTGGATAGGGAGCTGCCCCCCGCTGCTTCATCGGGGAAACGAGACGCGGGGGGAAAAAGTCTGCGTGATATGGCGCTGGAGAGCGTGAAAAACGTGAGGTGGATTCCGGGGTGGGGGCAGAAGCGGATCGAGGGGATGCTTGAATCTCGGCCTGATTGGTGCGTCAGCAGGCAACGAAGCTGGGGGCTGCCAATCCCGGCGTTTGTGAATTCTGAGGGGGAGAGCCTGCTGACGAAAGAGAGCGTGCTGGCGGCGGCGAGGCATATCGAACAGAAGGGGTCCGATAGCTGGTTCACGGACTCGGCGAAGGAGATTTTGGGGGAGGGATTTGCGCTGCCGGAGGGATTTAGCTGGGACGATTTGCAGAAGGAAGAGAATATCTTCGATGTGTGGTTCGAGTCGGGGTGTAGCTGGTACAGCGTGTGCGAGCGGCAGGCGGGCTGGCCGATTCCGGTGGACCTTTACTTGGAGGGATCGGACCAGCACCGGGGGTGGTTCCAGTTATCGCTGCTGCCGGGGCTTGGGGCAAGGGAGCGGGCGCCGTTTAAGGCAGTGCTGACGCACGGGTTCACGGTCGATGAGGAAGGCAAAAAACAGTCGAAGTCGTTAGGAAATTACGTCAATGCTCAGGATGAGGTGGGCAAATACGGGGCGGATGTGCTGAGGCTGTGGGTGGCGAGCGTGAATTACCAGGAGGATGTTCGGTGCAACGATGAGATAATCGGGCGGACGCAGGATGCCTATCGGAAGATTCGCAATACGCTGCGGTATCTGCTTGGGAATGTCGCTGATTTCGAGCCGGGGACGCAGGGCGCAGCGTACGAGGAGATGTTCGAGATTGATAAGTGGGCGGTGCGGGAATTGCAGAAGCTGATTGCGGAGGTGACGGAGGCGTACGAGGACTTTGCGTTTCACCGGGTTTTTTCGCTGATTTACAATTTCTGCACGGTGGAGATGAGCAGTATCTATATGGATGTGCTCAAAGACCGGATGTACTGCGATGCGGCGGACAGCAAGTCGCGGCGAAGCGCACAGACGGCGATGTACAGGATTCTGGATGCGCTGGTTCGGATGCTGGCGCCGATCTTGGTGCATACGGCGGAAGAGGCGTGGGCGGCGATGGGATCGTCGAGCGTGAAGCGTGAAGCGTGCAGCGAGGAGGAGCAACTGGATTCCTGCTTGCGCAGGAATGACGACGAGCGAGGGAATGACAAGGGCGAGACTAAGGGTGACAGCAGTGTGCATTTGGCGGGAATGCCGAAGGTGGATGATTTGATTGACTTAGAGAGTGAGGCGGAGAAGTGGAGCAAGCTGATGGTGCTGCGCGATGAGGTGCTGCGGGTGCTCGAAGGGCTGCGGCGGGATAAGAAGATTGCGAGCAACCAGGAGGCGAGCGTAACTATCAACTGCGGCGAGGAGATAGAAGCACTCCTGAACGAATTTGGCTTAGAGCAGTTTGCTGCGCTTTGTATTGTGAGCAAGGTGAAGCTGCAGAAGAGCGCGGATGCAACGATGGTTGCGGCACAGAAGAGCGAACATCAGAAGTGCCAGCGATGCTGGAATTACTGGCCGAGCGTGGGGCAGAACAGCGAGCATTCCGATCTTTGTGAGAGGTGCGTGGAAGTGGTAGAGAGTATGGATGTAGGCGGCTGTCCATAGTTTTTCCAAGTTGTTGAGCCTGTGTACTGGTTCAGCGTGAACTGGACAATTTCGCTTTACGGTTAAGAGAGTACCTTGCCTTCGGCAAGGAGGTTTTCTTAGGCATTGGGGAGTTCTGGATTACCATTGCCAGAATCGTCTCGGCCCGGCTTTCAAGTTTGTCCTTCGGCGTCACATAGCCGATCGCACTGTGCAAACGCCTGGTACTGTAATGGTCCACAAAATCGGCCAGACTGACGGCTGCTGCCGGGGCGGGGACTTTGAGCGGGCCGCACCACAGGTGTGCGGGCTGAACGACGGGGCGAGGCAGGGAGTGGCGTTTTGGATTGATTAGCGATTATTGATTATTGACTATTGAAGGTCGAGGGGGTGATTCGGGTGGGCGGGGTCAAGTATGGGGTTTTAGCTGGGTGAGAACTTTTTGATAGACGAGGTTGAGGGTGATGTTTGTTATTGCGTATTTTGGGTCGCGGCTGTCAATGCCGGGGCTTCTGGTGAAGATGTCTATTCCAGCGACGGCGTTTTTCCTCCCGTATGGCGCGAGGCGGGCAGGATTGGTGCGGCCGAATATCATGACGATTGGCGTTCCGAGAGCGGCGGCGATGTGTCCGGGGCCGGTATCGTTGCTTACAACCAACCGGGCGGAACTCAATAGAGCGACCAGCTCGGTGATGGACGTATTGCCGGCAAGATTTGAGACGGGGACATTGGCTGATTCCGCAAGACTGCGGACGAGCTGGGCTTCGGATTCGGTTCCGGTGGCGACTATGGAGAGATTGTGTTTGCGTGCGAGCTTGTCCGCCAGGGCGGCAAAACGCTCGACGGGCCAGCATTTGTCGGGGTGGACTGAGCCGGGGATAAGGACGGCGTAGTTGTTTGCGTTGACATCGTGGTCAGCCAGGAGAGCAGCGACGGTGTCGTCGGCGGCGGGGTCGCTGGGCAGCGTGAACTCAACATCGAGGTCGGAGACGCCGGCAGCCTGGACTACCCTGAGGTAGCAGTCAACGACGTGAACACAGTCGGGGGGCTGGGTAACCTTGTGCGTATAAAGTAAGGCGGCGAACTCCCTGGCGTTTGCCAGGCCGAAGCGATTGCGGCATCCTGAGATGCGCGAGAGGAAGGCGGTTCTGAAAAGGCCCTGGAAATCGAATACGGCGTCGAACTTGCTGCGGCGCAGGCGGCGACAGAGGCCGAGGAATGCAATCAGGGCGCCGGGATGATACCACATCTTGGCGAGGTATCTGCGGTCAAACGGGATTATTCGGGTGAGGTCGGGGTGATTTTCGAGCAGCGGGGCGAATTCGGGACGGACGAGCCAGCTAATCTCGGCGTCGGGGAAGCTGCGTCTGAGGGCCGAGAGAGCGGGCAGGGCCTGGACTATGTCACCCAGAGAGCTCGGCTTGATAATGAGGATATTCTTGAATTTGTCCTGCATAGTGTGGTAATTATAAGGGATATTGCCGGTTAGGGCAATGTGTAATTGGTGAGTGGTGAGTCGTGACTGGTGAACGGCAAACGCCTGATGGCAGGCGGACAAAACGCGTGCTTTGAAGAAGTGGGAAACGAGATGGCTAAGAAGGGGACATACATTTATGAGTGGCCGCGGCCGATGGTTACGGTTGATGCGGCGGTGTTTGGGTTTTTCGGGGGCGGGGCGAAGCTGCTCTTGGTGAATCGAAAATGGGAGCCGTATAAGGGCTGCTGGGCGATGCCGGGCGGATTTATCGAGATCGATGAGGAGCTTGAGGACGCCGTTGCGAGAGAATTAGAGGAGGAGACGGGGCTGGCCGGCGTTGAGCTTGAGCAGATGCGTACGTTTGGGACGGTGGGCAGGGACCCGCGGGGCAGACAGATTACGGTGGTGTTTATGGGGATCGCGGGGACGGGGCAGAGGAGGGTGCGAGGCGGGGACGATGCGGCGGAGGCGCGATGGTTCGATATTGAGAAGCTGCCGGAGAATATGGCGTTCGACCACAGGGAGGTGGCCAAGTTTGCGATATCGAGGCTAAAGAGAAAGGGCTTATCGAGAGAAGGCCGCTCGCGCAAAACGCTAAAACACTTGAGAGACTCTGGCCAAATCAGTCCCTGAGTTAACGAACAGCTTGGGGTCGCTATTCCGGGGCGGGGGAGCCTCTCGCGCGGCAAGCACGGCAAGCTACTTCTCCGGGGAATTGGGTTTGATTGGGTTTGTTTTGAGTAGTGTTCGTTGCTCATTGTTCGTTGTTCTTTGGCATAAGTCTTTGTTCTTGTTGTACTTATGTTCATATTGCCCATTTTCACATTGGCTTTGTTTTGCATAATTGACTCACGGCCACAAAGCCAACTGAGGCTCAAAGGGACCGATTTCATTCTTTAGACACTGATTAACCCGGCGCGGCCTGTGGCCGCAACCAAATCCGAAGCACTAAATCCGAAATCCGAAACAAATTCGAATCACCGAAACTCAAAATTCAAAACAAACCATAACGTCTTATTTTGACGGTGGTTATGGCAGCCGGATTCCAATATCAAGCAGAAAAAACAAGAAGTTGAAAGGTTGTATTACGGATAAACACTGTTTTTCGCGACTCTGGACAGTGACAAATTGTGCCATGTTCTTATCGAAACAAGACTTGTATGGGTCTTCGTCTTAAAAACGGTCAGTTTGAGTACATACCATTTACTATTCTGATTCTGTTAGTTTGATATATATTATACTCCGCGGGGCTTGGCCGTCAAGGAAAATCCGCAGTAACCGCGGGATAGGGTTTTTTGAGGGGGAATAGGCTTGACTCGTAAAGGGGGGTGGGGTAAAATGCGTTTTTACGTGTTCGTGTGCTGACAGGGATGTTTTTTGGGAAATTGCGAAATGGCGGGGAAATTGGAATCCAAGAGGACCAGTTAGGGGGCAAAATGGGAAAGCGATCATCAAAACCGGCGGGGAAGGCAAGAAGGCCGGAGCGGTTTACCTGCCTTGACATCGCTTTTAAGAATAACGACCAGTTAAAGACAGACACCGCCTTGCATAAGGAAGCGGCAAAGATTGAGTTTAAGGTAGTAGGATTAGATAAAGATAACTTTTATTCTCACAAAGATGGAATACAGAACTATTTTAAATACTATTGAATTATATTAGAATACTTAAGAGCGTTAACGAAATACAATGAAAATAAAACGGATTAGATTTTTTGCAAGCGAATATGCGTCGTATCGAGATTGGATTATCACTTTTTTTATAGATCAAGTCCTCAAACGTAATATAAGAATATTCGATCCTATGGCAGGTCATTGTCTTTTGCTCCCATTCATTCAGAAAACAGCAGCGATAGCTTATTTTAATGATATAATGCCTTATCATTATTATGTTAATAAAGCCAAAACTTACGCTGTTTTCGCTGCGCTAGAAAGGGCAGAAAAAAAGAAACATAACTACATCTTGAATGAAGCACTTCATTGTTTAAGTAGGCTAAGAAATAAGAAATTCATTGTGTCTGAAGCTTGGATAAATGATGAGATTTTAGAAAATCTTTTAACTGCATGGAATAGAGTTAATGATTATAACGGACCTATACGAGATTTATTACGAGCAATAATCATTTTATGCGTGCGTCCTTTAAGCACATATACTCCATGTAGGCGTAATGGCACTTGGCTGAAAATCGGTGGAGTATCTACAGGAGAGTCATTATCGCAGATAGTTAAAAATAATATTGAAAAATTTCAACGATACTTTGATATGCATTATTCTGGGTACGATAAATCAGACATGGGAAAATGCTATTTCAGTCAAGAAGACTCTACTGTGGTATCCCTAAATACCAAAGTAGATGTTGTTTTTACTTCACCACCATATTGCAATAGATTTGATCCAACAAAGACATATGCTCCTGAACTATTTTTCCTAAAGAGAATTAATGGCCAAAGCGTAGACGAACTCGTGTTTGGGACACCGAGGGTAAAGGGTTACATTGAATTGGAAGCTGATTTGGAATATATTAAGTTAGTTTCACCTGAAACTAGAAAGTTCATAGGGTGTGTTCAATCTACACAGAAGAAAAAAGAAACAGATTATTACCCAAAATGCTTCACAAAGTATTATGCGAAACTTTTCAGGACATTTGAAAACATAATGAACTTGGTCAAAAAACAAGGTAGAATTTACGTTAATGTACAGAATAATATACACAGGGGCAATCTGAACGATATAGGGGCTTTTATTATCGATTTCTTTAATAATCATAATTGGAATGCGCAAGTTTCAGTTCGGCTTCTTCATGGACACCAAGGAACACGTAATATTTCTGAAGATTACCCTGTCGTAGTAAAAAAGCATTGGGAACAAATTATCGAGGCTTGGAGATGAACATAATCCGTAAAGAAACTTGGGGAATTATTAAGTACGATACTTCTAAGCATGAATTCCAATATGTGCAAGATAAGAAACTCGATGAGGTTCCATACGTCGGAAGACCAGTCCTGCTAAATTGTGATCTCACGCTAGAGTGCAATATGGCTTGTCGCTATTGTGTAGCACGTGATATGCGCAAATATTGCAATCAAGATTTACAAATAACAAACGAACTAATTAGTAAAATTAACCTTTCTCCTTTCATGGTAATAGTGATAACTGGCGGAGAGCCGCTTTTGCCCAGATGCGAGCGGTCTTTGGTAGAACTAATCTCTGGCTTAAAGCGAAAAGGTATCATCGTAGACACAAATGGTTGTGTTGAGCCTAGCCGTAAAGTGTTAGCAATGTTTCTTAGAAAAAAAGTATTGGTCAGAGTGTCGTTGGATTCGTTCCGAATACAAGATGAGGCAACCTTGAGAATGAAGCGGCCCAAAAAGCATGCATGGTCAGATGAGGTCACTAAGGAAGCATATAAACAAAAGCTTTCGCTCATAGCGAGACTGAAAAAAGCAGGCATTCATGTCGCCATTCAATCAGTATTGCATCAACACAACATGGATTCTATTTTATATATTCCGGAAAAACTTCAGAGTTGGGCAATAGACAAGTGGTTTATACAGCGGCTTATTCCAACTAAAAGTCTTCTTGATGAAACGAGATATTTTATGGAAGAGAGACAATATCAAAAGGTTTTACGTGGGATTGAGACTGTTTCTTCAAAATACGGGATTAAGTGCTTTGCGAAAAAGGATCGAAGACATAATTGCGTTTATCTGATGGTGGGTCATGGTGAAATATATACTCAGAGTGACAGAGCTGGTATAAAAATCCCTCTAGGTAAAATAGGTGACATAGAAGATTATTTTGAATATGTAAGTAATTCCGAGCATGCAGCCAGATATTATGATATACCAGTGACTGAATTAAACCGGAAAGAAAACAAAGAGAGGTAATTAATATGAGCAACGACTCACCATCAGTTAATGTTGATCCGCGCAAAGTGCAAGAATGGTGTACAGAATTTGCAGAGCTTTATCACGAAGTTGATAAACAGAGAAGCCCAGAGGAACTTTGGATTGCTACGATGGCACATTGTAGTGCAATGGGTGAAGGGATACGGCGTGCAAATTATAGTGAAATTGTCGAATCTGCTGCCCATGCATTTTGCTGGATGTGTAGCTATGTCAATTTATGTAATAATACGAACGACTTGATATTCCGTTTTGATCATTCTTTATGCGACATGGTCTATTTGAAATTCCCAAAGCAATGTGGGTATTGCGAGACAGTACCATGTTCATGTAATCCAGCTAAAATGGATGCCAAAAAGGATAAGTCAGCTAAATATGAAAGGTTGTATAATATAGCAAAGCGAGATATGCCTATTAATTACTCACTATCTGATTGGATGGAAGCGGTGTTTAAGGAGCTATATGGGGGAAGAATCCACATGATGACCTTGGAGAGTATCGGGTTCCACTTCTTGGAGGAAGCCGGCGAAGAGATGATGGCGGTGCGGCAGCTAATACAATTTCGCAACGTCTTAGGAGCGAATATTGACGGCATAGATGAAAGCTTCTTGCGAAAAATATTTTCCATGAGCGAGCTAATTTCCGAATATAAGAAATGCCTTAACGATCCGACATTGAAGAAAGACCCTTCGGGGAACAAACCTATAATTGACTACACTTCGCTAAATCCTGTCCAAATCAAAACCAGAATTGTTAACGCGAAGATGGATTTCGTTATTGAACTAGCCCCTATACAAGCGTGACGTCTTGAATTTTATTATGCATGGCGTGATAAAA
>CAYGZM010000033.1:0-31335 GCA_964354365.1 uncultured Pirellulales bacterium | reverse complement strand
AGCTTGCCGAGCAGGCCAAGAAGAATGCGGAGCTGGACGTGCTCGAGAAAGAGATCGCGGCCCAGGAAGCCGGGATCAAGGCCTTGAGGCCGGGCACCAGCGACTATATGAAGCAGTACGAAGAGCTTCTGAACAAGCAGGCGCGGTTCGAGGCGGCCAAGCAGTTCGTCAGTCAGCAGAGGGTATTGAAGGACCGACGATGGACCGAAGACCTGTACAAGGAAGCTCTTCGGATAACAAAAGAGCTGGCCAAGCAGAAGGGGCTAACAGTTGTTCTTGAAGCGGATGAGCCGAATTTCCCAATGCCGAGTGCGGATGAGCTTATGATGGCGCTGCAAACACATAAGGTGCTGTACAGCGAGGGCTGCGTGAATCTTACGGCGGAGGTCGTGACGGAGATGGACAAGATTGAGTCGCAATTCAAGCCTTGAGGCAAGCACGGATCAGTGAGTTAAAGTGAGCTAAAGTGAGCTAAAGTGAGCTAAAGTGAGCTAAAGTGAGCTAAAGTGAACTAAAGTGGGCTGGCCTTGCACTTTAGACACTTTCAACTTTAGGGACTGGCCAAGACCACGTGATGAAATTGACGGTTGCACAATTAGCCGAGCGTATTGGTGCTGAGCTGGCGGGAGATGAGGCCGGCGTCGATCAACTGATAGGGTCGGTGGGTCCGGTCGATGCGGCCGGCGCCGGCGATGTTACGTTTCTCACGAACGACAAGCACAGGGCGGGGATGGAGAACTCCGGCGCCGGGGCGGTTATTCTTACTGAGCGTCTTGACGGTCTTAACAAGCCGCAGTTGATTGTGAAGGATGTCAACGCCGCTTTGATTGAGGTCCTGACCATTTTTGCTCCGAAGTTGAAATCCGCCCCCGAAGGCATTGACCCGACGGCCCGGGTGGGCAAGGATGTCAAAATAGGCAAGGGCGTCTCTGTCGGGCCGGTGGTGGTGATAAATGACGGGGTCGAAATCGGCGCCAACAGCGTGGTCGGCAGCGGATGCAAGATCGGCGAGAATTCGAGCATCGGGGAGAATTGCCGGCTCGATAGCAACGTTGTTATTTACCATAATTGTCGTTTGGGCAACAACGTAATCGTTCAGGCGAACAGTACGATAGGGTCAACGGGCTTTGGATACACTTTTATCGACGGCGCTCACCGGCTTATTCCCCACAACGGGGGAGTCGTTATTGAAGACTTCGTGGAGATAGGCGCCAATTGCTGCATCGATAGGGCAAAGTTCGGAAATACGATAATCGGAGCAGGGACGAAGATCGATAATCTTGTGCAGATTGCACACAACGTGGTGATCGGCAAATGCTGCTTGATAGCGGCGCTGGTCGGTGTTTCCGGTAGCTGTAAGTTAGGTGACGGGGTAGTGTTGGGCGGCCAGGTCGGTCTGGCGGACAATATTGAAATAGGATCCGGAGTGATGGTCGGCGCCCAGTCGGGTGTAATCAGTGATGTCGAACCCGGTCGGAAACTGGCCTGGACACCGGCGATTGATAGGAGAGAGGCATTACGGGTCGTCAATCTGGTGATGCGCTTGCCTAAGCTTGCTGAGCAGTTGAAGCAGCTTGGCAAGAGGATGGAAGAACTTGAAGCTGCAAAAGACGATAAAAAGTGAAGGCAAGATAACCGGCAAAGGGATGTTCTGCGGCAAGGAGGCGAAAGTCATTTTTCGTTCTGCCCCTGCAAATACCGGCGTCACCTTCGTTCGGACCGACGTTGCTGAGCCCGTTCGCATCAGTGCAGTTGCCCCGAACATTGCCGAGCGCAGCCGGCGGACCACGATAAAGAAAGGTCCGGTCAGCATAGAGACCATCGAGCATTGCCTGGCGGCCGTCAACGCACTGGAGATTGATAACATCGTGGTTGAGGTGAACGGCTCTGAGCTGCCGGCTCCGGACTGCAGTTGCGCGGAGTATTTCAAGGTGCTAAAACGGGCCGGGGTTGTTGAGCAGGACGTCGGGCGCAAGGAGTACGTCATCAACAAGCCCATTACCATTACAGCGGGCGACGCATCGATATATGCCCTGCCGTACGCCGAGGACGGACTGAGCCTGACATACGACCTGGATTACGGCGGGCACACCGGCATAGGAAGGCAGATTTTCAGCTGTCGGCTGACGCCTGATGACTTCGAGAAGCATCTTGCGCCGGCGCGGACGTTTCTGCTCGAGGCGGAGGCCAAGCAATTTCAAGCGCGTGGGATGGGAACTCACATCAGCCCTCGCGACCTTCTGGTTATCAGCTCGGACGGGCCGATCAAAAACACTTACAGGTTTCCGGACGAGTGCGTCAGGCATAAGATTGTCGATTTGATCGGCGATCTTGCGCTTGTTGGTCGCGCTATCAAAGGCAGAATTGTGGCCTATAAGAGCGGCCATTCACTGAACCAGCAGCTTGCGCGAAAGTTGTATGAAGCCGCGCAGCAGCAGGAGCGTATCGAGAAGTTCGGGACGGATGCGGTCCTGGATATTTCGAGGATTCAGAAGATTCTCCCCCACCGCTACCCGTTTTTGCTCGTGGATAAGATAGTTGAGGTGGAAGGCGACACGTGGATCAAGGGCATCAAAAATGTGAGTTTCAACGAGCAGTTTTTCCAGGGTCATTTTCCGGGCACGCCCATAATGCCCGGTGTTCTTATTGTCGAAGCAATGGCCCAGGTGTCCGGCTTGCTGTTTGCACAAAGACTTGAGCTGACCGGCAAGCTTGCGGTGCTTTTGAGCATGAACGACGTGAAGCTGCGCAAGGCTGTTGTCCCGGGCGATCAGCTCATCCTCACGGCTGAGGCGGTCAGGCTGAAGAAAAGGACGGCGCAGTGCCGGTGCAAGGCGATGGTGGGCGATGCGCTGGTCGCCGAGGCGGAAATCAGGTTTATGCTTGTTGACGAAGAGAGAACGTAAGAGCGCCACAAAGACAGAAAGAAGGTCAAAAGTGAACTAAAGTGAACTAAAGTGAACTAAAGTGGGCTAAAGTGAACTAAAGTGGGCTAAAGTGAGCTAAAGTGAGCTAAAGTGGACTAAAGTGAGTTGAGGTGCGCCGACTTTGCACTTTAGGCACTTTGCACTTTAGGCACTTTACGCTTCTTTGTGCCTTGGTGGCTGATTTTGGTACGCAGAGATTTGAAATGGCTAAGATTCATCCAAGTGCAGTAGTTCAAAAGGACGCCGAGTTGGCCGACGACGTCGCTATCGGTCCGAATTGTGTGATCGCAGCCGGTGCGTCAATCGGGCCGGGGACGGTGCTCGACGCCAATGTAGTGATTGAGAAGAACGTCAAGATCGGCAAGAACAACCGCTTCTTTTCCAATTCCGTTATTGGGGCCTGGCCCCAGGTCCTGGGTTTGACCGAGGAATCGGAGATCGGCGGGCTTGTGATAGGCGACCGAAACGTTCTGCACGAGCAGGTGACTATCCATTCGAGCATGCACAGCGGCCAACTGACGAGAATAGGGAATGATGATTTCCTTATGGTGGGAGTGCACATTGGGCACGACTGTACGCTTGAAGACAAAATCGTCATGAGCAACTGTGCACAGGTCAGCGGACACTGCAAGATCGAGACAGGGGTCTGGCTGAGCGGCGTGGTCGGGATGCATCAGTTTGTCACTCTTGGCAAGTGGTGCTATGTTGCGGGGCTTGCCGGGATTAACAAGGATATTCCGCCTTTTATGACGGTAAGCGGGCATTATCCGCCGGTGATTCGCGGGGTCAATAAGCGTGGGATGCAGCGAGCCGGTTTGAGCGAAGAGCAGCAGGAGCGGATATTGGAGGCTTACAGAAGGCTGTACCGTCAGGGCGGCGCCCTCCTGGAAAATGCGGTCGCTATGGCGCAGGAGGACGGAATCGATGAGAATGTCAAGGCAATCATTGATGCGATAAAGAGGAGCAGCCAGCATCGGTACGGCAGGTACCTCGAGACTTTCAGAAAGAAGTGAGAGGACGGGTATGGAGACCATAATCAAAAACCAGAAAGTGCGCACTGCGGTAGTAGGCGCCGGCAAAATGGGGGCTATACACGCGAAGGTCTATAGCCAGCTTCCGCAGAGCGACTTTGTGGCCGTGGTTGACATCGACAAGGCCAGGGCGGAACGCCTGGCGGGCCAGTACAATTGTTCAGCCTATACGAATTGTGCGGATATTCTCGGCAAGGTCGATGCCGTGACGATAGCGACGCCGACCGTGACGCACCTGAAGCTGGCGAAGATATTTATCAAGAACAAGGTTGCGGTTCTGATTGAAAAGCCGCTGGCTGCCGGCGTCAGGGAGGGCAAAAAGATAGTGTCGCTTGCGAGGAAGAATGACTGCGTGGTTGCGGTGGGTCATTCGGAGCGCTGCAATCCGGTTGTCCAGGCGATGAAGCGGCTGGATATCGAGCCGAAGTTTATCGAAGCCAACCGCATCAGTCCGTATCCGTTCAGATCGACGGATGTGGGCGTTGTTCTGGATGTGATGATCCACGATATAGATATTATTCTGTCCCTGGCGGCGAGCAAAATTAAGAAGGTCGATGCCGTCGGAGTCAACGTTATAGAAGACAAGGAGGACATAGCCAATGCAAGGATTGTCTTTGACAACGGCTGTATCGCAAATATCACGGCCTCGCGGTTGGCGCTGAAGACCGAGAGACGGGTGCGAGTGTTCTCTCGGCAGGCTTATCTGAGCGTGGATTACTTCAAGAAGAGCGGGATTATCATAAAGGCCGACCCGAATATCAACGTCGTCAAGTGGATTCAGCAGCGCAAAGAAGCCGGAGATTTTGATATGACGACGGTGAACTGGCCGGATCTGCTGCACATCGAGCAGCTTGACATAGACGACAAAGAGCCCATTCGCCTCGAGCAGGAGGCGTTCCTTCGAGCCGTAGCTGACAGAAGCCTAACGCCTGAGGTCAGCGCAAAAGAGGGGCTGGCGGCGCTGGAGTGCGCTGCGATGATTCTGCGCTCGGTCAAGAAGCACAGGTGGAACGAAGAGATAGGCTGTGACGCATAACTATCAGGCTTTCAACTTCAATCCGCTGACGAACTGGTGAGCCAGACGGGTGGGTTCCGGCAGGCGATATTTAGTTGTGCAGGCGAGGGTGATTTCGATAGCGTCTTTCAGCCGGCATTTATGGCCCACTGAGACGAAGACGGGTTTGACATTGGTTCGTGTTCTGAGCACTGCGCCGATTACTTCGTCGTTCGTCGTTCGTCGCTCGTTTTAAGGCCTGTGATTTGCTCATCCTTCAAAAGGCTATAAGAACCTTTTTGGGGCGGGGGTTCTTCAAATTGGCCAATCAGCCTGCTCTTTGCGCAGCCGATGGTGGGCTTGTCGAAAAACAGGCCAAGATGAGCGGCCAGTCCGAGGCGGCGGGGATGTGCGATTCCCTGGCCGTCGATGATGAAGACGTCCGGCTGTTTTCGCAGCTTCTCCACGGCGGCAATGCAGACTGGAGCCTCGCGAAACGATAGCAGCCCCGGGATGTAGGGGAAAGTCACTTTTCCGGAGGCACTTGTGGTTTCGATGGTTTCAAGGCCGGGCAGCCTGAGCACGACGACGGCGGCAAAAATTCTCTCGCCGTCCTTGCTGAAAGCACAATCAATGCCCGCAACCACCTTCGGATTTCTCTTCACCAGCGTACACTGCACCTGCCCGGCCAGCTCAACCTGTAACTGCCGGGCTTGCGCGTAAGACAAATTCCAGTTATGCGGCTTCCGTGTTTTCATGCAGGGCTTAATCCAATTTGGCCAGCTTCTCTTCAAGGTCACTAACCGGCGTAAAGTGCCACGTCCTGCTGATTTTCCGACTGGTCAAAAGACCACGCCTTTCCAAATCAAGCAGATCAGTCCTGGCCGTCTGATAGACAACATTGTGGCTAATCTGGTGCGAGCCGATTGTATATTGGTACTGTGGATGACGCAGAGCATGACTAACCAACGCACGCTGCCTGTGATTAAGAGCAGCGATCCCCCGGAGTTCTAATTCGATGGCCCGTAGTGCTTCAGTTCTCCTTTTTATATACTCGTGAAGCTCGTTTATCGCACGTCGAATTACTTCAAGCTGATAAAGAATGAAATACGTCAGGTCGTTGTCGTCCGTCTCAGTGTACAAGAATGAACGAGCATATTTTATAGGGGCCTTGCGAATAATCTGCGAAATGGATATGAACTCGAAGAGCCAATAGCCGTGATGAAGCATTGACCAGTAGAATAGCGCTCGCGCCACTCGGCCATTGCCGTCAACAAATGGATGATCGTAGGCCAGCCAGAAGTGCAAGATGATCGAGCGGATCGCGGGGTGCACAAAGCCGTCAGAACTCTTGCTGTTTGCAAAATCGCACATGGCTTCCATTCTCTGTTCGAGCCATCGCGCCGCTGGCGGATCGTGGAAGATTTCGTTATACATGTCACCAACAACCATACGCTCATCTGCTTTGCGGAATCGACCCGTGGCGGATTCATCATGAAGCGTGGCTTTGGTAATTACTTCGTGAATATGAAATACCAATTTCCTTGACAAGGATTCATCTTTGAGTTTGCCAATGCGTCTCATTGTTTCATAATTGTTAAGAATCATCTGCTCACTTCTATCACGAGGAGGTCGGGCCGTTTTGATCATCTCCTTAGCGACCTTCCTGGTGGTTGCCGCTCCTTCAAGCTGACTGGAAGTAATCGCTTCCTGGATAAGTGAATTGACGTAGTACTGGTCCTTTGTATCCGGATTCGTGATTTGTTCCGCCATTCGAATGAATCCGCCGGCACGTTGATCAATCTCATGGAGCCTCTCAGAGATAGGATCCACGATCGCATACTTGAACGGTGTGGCCTTCTTGTCGTGCAGGGGAACCTGCTTGTAAAGCGCCAGTCGCCTCATCTTCAACCCAAACCACCACTCCTCATGGGAAAGATCACCGGGAGGCCGATAATACTGTAGCTTATCCCAGTGAGGGTACTTTCCTTCGATTGCCGAATTCATATCGGTGCGAAAGATCGTCTCCAGTCTCTCAACGTTTTTTGCTTGTGAGAGGACCGCATGGAGTTCCGGCGGGTGCTTTGGCATTTTCATCGTTATATAACCTTTACCGAAAAAGACTTACGCAAATGCTAATCATACACTAATTTATTAAGATTTAGTATATAGCTTGTCGGTGCTTCTGTCAAATACTACTTTTTAGTTTTTTAGTATTAAATTAGTACAACAGACGATAGTCTCCCTTACACCGATAACATCGACCTTTGCGCCGCCAAAACAAGGAATTCCAATAGACAGAAAAATCCCTTTACCTTGTTAGGTCTTTTGGTACAATCAGCGGTTTGTGTTATTGTCGATTTTTCCGGAGCAGTACGGGTACTACGAGTGAGAAATGCAAAAGTCAAAAATGAAATATCAAGAATGTGGAACCGCCGCTTTGCGGCAGTGACTTCCTCAATTTTGCATTTTGCACTTTGATTTTTGAGTTGAAAAGGCAATATGGGCAAAAAGGTGGAAAAGGCGATTGAGATAACGGGGGCGTCTGAGCACAACCTCAAGAACATCAACCTGAGCATTCCACGCGACAAGCTTGTCGTGATTACGGGGATAAGCGGCTCGGGCAAGAGCTCGCTTGCATTCGATACGGTCTATGCGGAGGGGCGCAGGAAGTATGTCGAATCGCTCAGCGCGTATGCCAGGCAGTTCCTCGAGCAGATGCAAAAGCCCGCGGTCTCGGATATCACGGGTCTTCCGCCGACGATAGCGATTGAGCAGCGGCGGGCCGGGGGCAATCCCCGCTCTACTGTCGCCACAACGACCGAGATTTACGATTATTTCAGGGTGCTTTTTGCACGTGTGGGTCAGCCGCACTGCTGGGTGTGCGGCAGGGAGATTACGAGCCAACATTCGTCACAAATAGTCGAGCTGATACTTGAGCGGCCCGAGGAGACCAAAGTGCAGGTCTGTGCGCCGCTGGTGCGCGGCAAGAAGGGCGAGCATAAAGAGATTTTCGCCGATATTCAGCGAGAGGGTTTCGTGCGAGTTCGCGTTGACGGGGCGATTTACGATGTATCCAGAGGAAGCGGAATACCGGCTTTGGACAAGAACAAGAAGCACAACATCGCGGCGGTGGTTGATAGGCTCGTAATCAAGGATTCGGTTCGCATTCGGCTGGCCGACTCGGTGGAGACGGCGCTGAAATTAGCCGATGGAATCGTCCTGGTGCTTGTGCAGGAACCCCTAAAAGCGACAGCGTATAGCGTAGAGCGGATAGCGGATAGAAAAGAACTATCCGCTAAACGCTGTCCGCTAACCGCTGAGGGCAAGTGGAAGGAGGTTATCTACAGCGAGAAGTTCGCCTGCCCCAAACATCCTCAGGCGTGTCTTGAGGAGCTGTCGCCCCGGCTTTTCAGTTTCAACAGCCCGTACGGGGCGTGCAAAAGCTGCGACGGCTTGGGTACGATTCTCGAATTCGACCCCGACCTGATAGTGCCCGACAAGGGCGTCTCGCTGGAGAACGGCGCCGTCGATGCCTGGCGCAAGGGCGGCAAGAGAATGAATATCTTCTATAACCGCCTGATTAAGAGATTCTGCAAGAGAGTAGGCATCAGCAAGGCGGTTCCATTCGAGCAGATACCGAGTGAATACAGGAGGATTCTGCTGTACGGGACGACGCCGGCCGACGAGGGAAAATACGGTTTAGGATTTGAGGGGGTCATCCCGAATTTGACAAGGCGGTGGGAGAACACGGCCAGCGAATACGTCAAGGCCAGGCTCCACGGTTATCTTTCCGAACAGCCCTGCCAGAAGTGCCAGGGCGCCCGCCTGCGGCCCGAAGCTACTTGCGTAACCATCGGAGGCAAGAGCATAAATCAGCTGGCCTCGCTGAGCATTGAAGACGCGCTGCAGTTTTTCAACAAGCTGAAATTGGATAAAGAAAAGTCCGTGATTGCCGCCCAGGCGGTCAAGGAGATAAAAGCGAGGCTCAAGTTCATGGTTGACGTCGGGCTGGGCTATCTGACATTGGACAGGATGAGCAGCACGCTCGCCGGCGGCGAGGCGCAGCGAATTCGGCTGGCGACGCAGGTGGGCAGCGGTTTGGTGGGCGTCTGTTACGTCCTCGATGAGCCGACCATAGGTCTGCACAAGCGCGACAACGAGCGGCTGCTTGGGATACTGCAGCGGCTCACGCGGCTTGGCAACACGGTCATAGTGGTCGAGCACGATGAGGATATCATACGCAGCGCGGACCATATTATCGACATAGGGCCGGCGGCCGGGACGCACGGAGGCGAAGTCGTTGCGCAGGGAAGCCTGGATGACATTGCGCGCTGCGAGAGGTCGCTGACGGGCGAGTATTTGAGCGGGAGAAAGAGCATCTCGCTGCCGATCAAGAGAAGGAAATACAGCCTGGGCAGGAGCATCGAGGTGAAGGGCGCGGCGGAGAACAATCTCAAGGATATCGATGTCAAGTTTCCGCTTGGAGTATTTACCTGCGTGACGGGCGTATCGGGCTCGGGCAAGAGCACCTTAGTCAGCCAGATTCTGCTGCGTGCCTTGAAGCGCAGGCTGTATCAATCCCGCGAGCGGCCCGGCAGGCATAAGAACATCATAGGCACTTCCCAGGTCGATAAGGTCATAGAGATAGACCAGTCGCCTATCGGAAAGACGCCGCGAAGCAATCCGGCGACTTACACCGGCGTATTTGACCTTATGCGAAAATTGTTCTCGATGACGCGGGAGGCGAAGATTCGCGGTTATAAGCCGGGCCGATTCAGCTTCAACGTCAAGGGCGGACGCTGTGAATCCTGCAAAGGGCAGGGAACCAAGAAGATCGAGATGCACTTCCTGCCGGACGTCTATGTGACGTGTCAGAGCTGCAAAGGCACAAGGTTCAATCCGGAGACACTGCAGGTTACATATAAAGGCAAGAATATCGCGGACGTTCTGGATATGCGTATTGCCGATACGCTTGATTTCTTTGCGAATTTTCCGAAGATTGTGCGGGTGTTGCAAACGCTTATGGACGTTGGTCTTGGCTATATGCAACTGGGGCAGTCTTCAACGACGCTTTCGGGCGGCGAGGCCCAGCGGGTCAAGCTCTCGGCGGAATTAGGCAAGGCGGCAACGGGGCACACGCTCTACATACTGGATGAGCCTACCACGGGCCTGCACTTCGCCGATATTCACAACCTCTTGAACGTATTGTGTCGGCTGTGCGATATGGGCAATACGGTGGTTGTAATCGAGCATAATCTTGATGTTATTAAGATGGCAGACTATATAATAGACCTTGGCCCTGAAGGCGGCGATGCCGGCGGGCAGGTAGTGGTCGCAGGCGCGCCCGAGGAGATTGTTGAGAACAAAAAGAGTTATACGGCCAAGTATCTGAAAGGCAAGTTGGAAGTGAGCTAAAGTGAGCTAAAGTGAGTTGAAGTGAGCTGAAGTGAGCTAAAGTGAACTAAAGTGAGCTAAAGTTCAAGAAATAATCCATAACTTTAGGCTCTCTTAACTTTAGGCACTTCAGTCACTCTAAAATTCAGGCAATTCAAATTTTAGGCGTTTTTATGTGGGAGTTTCAACTGAGCAGCGTTGAAGACTTGAAGGGATTGAGCCGCCGATTAGGTGTCGATGTCGATGCAGCCGAGGACATTTCGATTTTAGCTGGGCCGGTGCAGGCCGGGGGGCTTGTGATACCGAATTCGCTGGCCGTGCATCCTATGGAGGGCTGCGACGGTGATTCGGAGGGGCGGCCTGGCAGGCTGACCGTCAGACGTTATGAGAGATTCGCCGCCGGCGGAGCGGGCCTGCTATGGGCTGAGGCGACGGCGGTTGCGCCGGAGGCCAGGGCCAACCCGAGGCAGCTGTGGCTCCACGAAAAGAGCAAAGACAGCTTTGCGGCGATGGCCAAGAGGATGCGAAAGGTTGCTGCCGAGAGTATGGGGCGCAAGCACCGGCCCGCAATCGTGATGCAGCTTACCCATTCCGGCCGATACAGCAAGCCCAAGGGCATCGCCCATCCGATGATTGCTCAGCGCGACCCTTACCGGGATCCGCTGGCTCCGCAGCAAAAGCCCGATCCGAACAGGAAGAGCAGGATACCCGACGATTGGCCTGTCGTGACGGATGAGTATCTCGATGGGCTTGTGGATGCTTATGTCGAGGCGGCGCGGATTGCCTTTGAGGCGGGGTTCGACGCGGTGGACGTTAAATCCTGCCACGGCTATCTGATTAACGAGCTGCTTGCCTGTCATAACAGGCCGGGCAAATACGGCGGCTCGTTCGAGAACCGCACGAGATTCTTATTGGATGTCGTTGACGGTATTCATCGGGAGCTTGGTGAAGACAAAGCGGTGGTTACGAGGCTCGGCGTTTATGACGCCATACCCTATCCCTACGGCTGGGGTGTTGATAAAAATGATTACAGCAAGCCGGATTTGGCCGAGCCTAAGAAGCTGATTGGGCTTCTACGGCAGCGCGGGGTCAGGCTGATTAATATCACTGTGGCAAATCCGTATTATAATCCGCACGTCGGCAGGCCCTTCAATGAGCCGATAGTCGGCGGATACGAAGAGCCGGAGCATCCGTTGGCTGGCGTTGCCAGATTGGTGAATCTGACAGGCCAAATCCAGAAGGAATTCGCTGACATAGCCATCGTAGGGACGGGCTATAGCTGGCTGCGGACGCTGTTTGCGAACGTGGCGGCGGCGAACAAGGCGAAGGGCCTTGTGAGCCTGGCCGGCGCCGGGCGGATGGCGTTTGCATACCCGGATTTCGCCAGGGACATTCTTACGAAAGGCAGGATGTATCCGGAGAAGGTCTGCGTTGGCTGCAGCGCGTGCACGCAGATAATGCGCGACGGGGGGATGACGGGCTGCGTCGTGCGGGACAATGAGGTGTATGGGCCGATATTCGAGCGCGGCAGGATGAGTGACAGGGACAACCTGGCGCGGCTCGCCTCCGCGTGTAGGAAGTGCCAGGAGCCGACGTGCCAGTTGGGCTGTCCTGCCGGCGTCGATATTCCTAAATTCATCAGCCTGTTCCTGGACGGCGAGGAGCAGGCGGCTTATGAGGTGCTAAGGGAATCCAACGTATTTCCGGAGATTTGTGCCTGGCTGTGTCCTGTCGAGCAGCAATGCGAGGGCAGCTGCCTGCAGAGGTTCATTGGCGACGGGCCTCTGCCCATTGCAGAGATACAGATGTATCTGGCCGAGGAGGCCAACAAAAAGGGCTGGTCGAGGCTGCAAATACCCACAGAGCAGACCGGCAAAAAGGTTGCTGTAATCGGCGCGGGCCCTGCGGGTCTTGCCTGCGCGGCGAAGCTGGTCGGGGCCGGGCACAGCGTGACAATTTTCGATAAGAACCGGGAATTCGGCGGGATGATTGAATCGGTGATCCCGGCGGACAGGCAGAGTGCTTCGCTGCATAATGAAATTGCGGCGGTCTTCAGCGATGTGCCCGAAGAGAGAATGGTTTTGCGTCTTGGCCGGAACCTGGACGGCGGGTTCAATCTTGATACGATTATGGCAGAGGGTTTCGACGCCGCATTTATTGGTATGGGCCTGCCGCAGTCGGTCCGTGTGAGCGATGAAGATAGGCATATTGAAGGTCTGTGGAGTGCGCTGGAGTTTCTCTCTGCGGCCAGAGAGCCGGGCGGGCTGGACGTTGCCGGCAAGTGCGTGGCTGCGATTGGCGGCGGTAATACGGCGATGGATGTTGCGGTAACGGCCAAACGGCTCGGGGCCAAGGATGTCTATGTCATATACCGCCGATCGTTTAAGGAGATGCCGGCGTGGAGCTCCGAGCGGGACAGGGCAATGAACGAGGGCGTGCATTTCTTGATACTAACGCAGCCGCTTGGATTCAACTGCAAAAAAGGCAAGCTCACGGGCGTAAAGGTCTGTCCGACGAGATTGGGCCGGCCGGACGCTTCGGGTCGGCGCAAACCGGAACCCGTGAAATCGAGCGGTTATGATCTCGATATGGATATTGTCGTCGAGGCGATAGGCCAAGAGACGCCGAAGGAAATCGAGGAGATTCTGCCTGGTGTGGAATTGCAAAACGGCCTTATCCAAACGCGGCAGGGAAGCCTGGCAACATCACGGGCGGGGGTTTTTGCCGGCGGGGACCTTGTGCGAGGGGCCTCGACGGTGGTCGGCGCGGTGGCGGACGGAATGAGGGCGGCGAAGGAAATAGACGAATTCTTAAAGAAATAAGCCCAAAGTGCCTAAAGTTGAAAGTGACTAAAGTGACTAAAGTTGAGAGTGCCTAAAGTTGAAAGTGTCTAAAGTGCAAAGTCAACTCACTTTAGGTCACTTTAGTTCACTTTAGTTCACTTTAGCTCACTTTCAACTGACAGAAAAGGACGTGAGATGGCGGAAAGGCCCGTAGCAATTGTTACCGGCGCAAGTCGTGGCATCGGAAAAGCCATCGCGCTGGAGTTAGCGCGTTTGGGATACGACCTGGTGGTGAACCGCGTTCAACCTGCGGTGCCGGAGACTAAAGCCGAGGCCGAGGGGCTTGGCGCGCGGTGCGAATTTGTACAGGGTGACATCGGCAAGGCCGAAGACCGGAGTCGGCTCGTTGAGACAACCAAGAGCAAGTTCGGCAGGTGTGATATGCTGGTGAATAACGCCGGCGCGGCGCCGCTCAAACGGCTGGATATTCTTGAAGCGACCGAGGAGAGCTTTGACAGGGTCATCGGGATGAATCTCAAGGGGCCTTACTTTCTGACTCAGCAGGTGGCCAACTGGATGGTGGAGCAGAGGCGGGACAGTTCCAATAGACCCCTCGACTGTGCTCGGGGGGCGCTTCGGATTGTGAACATCGGCTCGATCTCCGCCTATACGAGCTCGCCGTCGCGCGGAGAGTACTGCATAAGCAAGGCCGGTATGAGGATGATGACAATGCTTTATGCCGATAGGCTGGCTGAATATAATATCGGGGTGTTTGAAATCAGCCCGGGCATAATAGCGACGGATATGACCAGTGCGGCCAAGGGCAAATATGACAAGCTGATTGCCGAGGGGCTCACGCCGATCAAGCGGTGGGGCCGGCCGCAAGACGTAGCCGCCGCCGTCGGCGCCATTGCCGAGGGCAGACTCGATTTCTCGACGGGCTGCGCTATAGACGTTGACGGAGGATTTCATCTAAGGAGACTGTAAGAAAAGTGAGCTAAAGTGAGCTAAAGTGAACTAAAGTGAGCTAAAGTGAATTAAAGTGAGCTAAAATGAGCTAAAATGAGCTAAAGTGAGCTAAAGTGGGCCTACTTTGCACTTTAGACACTTTCAACTTCAGGCACTTTACACTTCAAAGAGGCGTCGGCATGGATATCAAGAGCACGGTTACAACGCTGTTGAGAGACGGATTTGTCCTAGTGTTCAATCAGGACAAGCTCGATATTGTCAGGACGGCTGAGTCGCTTATCGGGGCGGGCTTGAACAATATGGAAGTGACCTGTCGGATAAACAAGCCCCTGGAGAAGCTCGCCCGGCTGCGCAAGGAGCTGCCCGATTTTGCGGCGGGCGCGGCGAGCCTGATTGACGCCCCTGCGATGCTCGATATCTACAACAGGGCCAATCCTCAAGACCCGCTGCCTTCGGTGCAGCAGGCTGTAGATGCAGGCGCTTGCTATCTTGTTTCGGCCGTCGGGTTTCGCGACCAGAGCTACCGGCAGTTTGGCGGCAGGTACATAATGATGCCCGGATGCGGCAGTGCGGCCGAAGTGGTCGATCAGTTCTCCAAAGGGGCAAATTTTTGCAAGGTATTCCCGGCCGAGCAGCTTGGCGGCCCGGCCTTTGTCAAGGCGATTGATGCGCCTCTTCACAAAATCATCAGCTTGGTACCGACGGGCGGGACCAACCCGAGTAACATTCCCGACTATATAGAGGCCGGGGTCCTGGTGCTCGGCGGGTCGTTCAGCATGATTGACAAGGCGACAATGAAGAAAATCATTGATGAGCAGGACTACGAGCTTCTGGCGAAGGAATTCACAGCGGTCAAACGTCAGATAGATACGCTGCGGGCGGAGAAATACCCGGGAATCGGCTTTGCCGGCGCTTCGGTGGAAGAAATAAGTCGAGCTACCGGCCGGAACTTCAACATTGCGTAGATACCTGGAGCGGCAAGCGAGCTGCCGTATGCCTGAGTATGCCTGATAGCAGTACGATATAAGCGAGTTCGTGTTGGCGCCTGCGACGAAAATCGAGGATGGCAACGAGGTCCCGATGACGAATTTCTCGTACATGCAGGCATGGCATGTTCAGGACAAAGGGTTTATCTACATCGAGACGCCTGACTTTGGGCGGACCTGGCGAAGTGTGAACGGGAAAAAGCTGACGCTACCCCTCACCGAGGTCGATAACCTCGAGAGTCTCTTTTGCCACAAGGTCCGTCATGCCGGAGACGAGCGTTTCGAATATCCGCTCGACTGTGGACCGGGCGATCCCGCTTCGCATCGCTTCTCTCGCTTGATAGTATCCCATGAAGACCCCTAAAAGAAACACCTGGCGCCACCCTCCTGTGGGCTGGTAACGGGATGTTCGCTTAAACGAACATCGCCTTTAAGGATACATTTTCTTTAGGCTCTTTTCAAAAAACCTTCGTGCGCGAGGATGCGGCGCGTAAGTCCTTGTGCGAGAGACACTTACTCTCCTCGCCAGCCTTCATAAAAAAGATACAAAAGCTCCGTCCGCGAGACGGTCATCGTTTTTCTCGCGATGCGCTCGAGGTGGACGCGAATCCTCCCCTCCGGCATGCCCAATCGCCTGGCAAGCGCTTCGTTGGAGAGCGCCCCGTGCATAAGGGCCTCGAATATCCGCGTCTGCTGCGGGGAGAGTGCGTACTCCGCACAAAACCGGGCAATCTTTTCATCAAGCGTAGTCATCAGTTGCCTCGCTCATCCCACGACCGTCTAATTTGCGCGCTCCAGGAGCGCGCGTCAAGCAAAAAACCCGCGAAGGCCATGAGTATATCCCGCGAAATCACTTGCGATTTGGTGCAACACCGCCGAAAATAAGCGATTATGAAGCCGGGGGGCGCAACAAACCGTTGCTCCCGGCGTCAAGATGATTTCGGCGGGGCAAGCCCCGCCCTACGCAGGGGACGGGGAAAAGGATTGTGGAAAACAAACAGACGGCAAATCAGACGATTACGTTTCATCGCTACAACACGGTAATCGTCGGCTCAGGCGCTGCGGGGATGAACTGTGCGGTCCACCTGTACGAATTTATGCGTCAAAAAGGGCTGGAGAATCCGGCAGAGAAAATTGTAGTAGTGACGCGTGGGCTTGCGTTGGGCGCGTCGCGGATGAGCGGCTCGGACAAGCAGACCTATTACAAGATGGGCACAAGCCCGGCCGTGCCCGATAGCGCCGAAGAATTTGCCGGGACCCTGACGGCCGCCGGCTGCTGTCACGGGGACCTGGCCCTGGCCGAGGCTATCGGTTCGCTTCGAGAATTCTATCATCTGGTTCAGGCGGGTGTTCCGTTCCCGACGGATTCTATGGGGAGCTTTGTAGGATACAAAACGGACCACGATCCTTTTGAAAGGGCGACGTCCGCCGGCCCGAAGACCAGCAGGTTCATGAGCGAATGCCTGCAGAAGCAGCTCGAAAGATATGGTGTCCAGATAGCGGACAATCAGGAAGCCGCCCACCTGCTCACGGTTGGCTGCGGCCAATCCAGGAGAATTGCAGGCGTAGTGACTGTGGACAGGAAGAGCCTTTATCGTGTGAGGCTCCGCATAAATGTTTATCTCGGCGCGAATACAGTCCTCGCGGCGGGCGGGCCCGGAGAGCTTTACAAGACGAGCGTTTATCCAAGAGGCCAGGTTGGGATTCACGGGCTTGCGTTCAAGGCGGGCCTGGCCGGTGAGAACCTGACTGAGTCGCAGTTCGGGCTGGCGAGCACCAAGTTCCGGTGGAATGTGTCCGGCACATATATGCAGGCAATCCCGCGAATCTTCAGCACAGACGCCAGCGGGAGTGATGAGCGGGACTTCCTGGCGGACTATTTCCCGTCGATGAGCAAGATGGCGACGAATATCTTTCTCAAAGGCTATCAGTGGCCGTTCGACCCGCAGCGCTTGCCGAAAATTCGAAATTCGAAATTCGAAATTCGAAATTCCCCGCCGGAGGCGGCAGGGCAATCATCATTGATCGATCTGTTGGTGTTCAACGAGATGCAAAAAGGCAGGCGCATTTTTCTGGACTTTCTGCATAACCCCGTGGGCCATTCCGGGTGGCAGCCTCAAGCGCAGCGCCCCGCCCGAGCCTGTCGAGGGCTTGGGGATGGCAAAGCTCCATCAGCGGAGCAACCATCCCCAAATCCTCCGGATTTGAGGCTGCCACACCGTATGGAGCCGCCGACCGAGACGTTCAACATCGAGGCCCTTGAGCCGGAGGCGTATCAATACCTGAAAAGGGCCGACGCGCTCTTGGATACGCCTATCGATCGGTTGTCTGCTATGAATCCGCCCGCTATTGAGATATACAAGCAGAACGGCATTGATTTGTACGCTGAGCCGTTGGAGATTGCGGTTTGCGCCCAGCACAACAACGGCGGCTTCGCGGTGAACAAGTGGTGGGAGTCCAATATACCCGGGACCTTTGTAATCGGTGAGATGGCCGGGACCCACGGCGTCAAGCGGCCCGGCGGCTCGGCCCTCAACGCAGGACAGGTCGGCGGTCTGCGGGCGGCGCAGTACATTGTGAACGTTTACGGCTGTGAGCTGCCGGATTACTCGGCCTGGGAGGATGAAATAACGGGGCAGCTGGGTCAGTTGTTCGCCAAATTCGACAAATACAGAGCTGGCAACGGTCCGATGCCAAAGGTGATGATAGAGAGAATTCAGAGGCGTATGACGCTATCGGCCGGACTTATGCGAGACTCGAGGACTGCGCGCAGGGCTCTGAAAGAGGCTGTCGAGCTTTATAGACTCATTCAGAAAAATGGCCTCGGCGCCCCCGGCAAAAGGGCGCTTGTATGGGCGATACAGGCCGAGCATCTGGCCTTGACGAGCATCGCGTATCTAAAGGCGATTGTCGAGCTGCTCCGGCAGGGCAGCGGCTCGCGGGGATCGCATCTTGTTATTGTAAGGGACGGAGTTGAGATACATCCTGGTATTATCGCCCCCGTGTCTTCTGGCGAAGACAGAAACGGGGGCAAGGCCCTGAAGTTCAAGCCTGAGAACCCGTCCTTGAGAGATTCGGTGCTGCGAGTTGAATACGATGACAGCCTGCCGGATATGTTCCGATGCGAGAGTGTGAAGCTAAGGGCGGCGCCGGGCAACGCAAAGGCATTTGAACCGGCCTGGCGGGACTATCGGGAGGGGAAAATATACAGGGAAGATGAGAGATAGTCGATAACGGATGTGACAAAAGGATTGTGCGATAAAGTATTGGAGATGCGGTATTTGTGATTGTTCAGGCGCTTAAGTGGGTAGGCGGCGTTGACGGTTTTCTGGAGCTTGTGGATCAGCGGCTGCTGCCGACCAAGCTCGTCAAGCTCCAGTGCCGGGATACCGAGCAGCTTTACGAGGCGATAAAGACGCTTGCCGTTCGCGGCGCCCCTGCTATAGGGGTCGCGGCGGCTTACGGCCTGGTTTTGGGGATGCAGAAATTGAACGCCGGCGATGGCGCCGAACAGTATAGTAGGGTGGGGCTTGCCCCACCGAACTGGTGGGCTAAAGCCCACCCTACGGTTCTGGACCGGTCGTGCGAATACCTCGCGTCGTCTCGTCCGACGGCGGTGAATTTATTTTGGGCGCTGGAGAGGGTGCGCAGAAAGGCTGAGGAGTTCGTCGCGTCGCAGCCGGGGGTGACTGTAGCTGCATTGCAGGAGGTTGTTCTGGGAGAGGCCAATGCAATCTGTCAGGAAGACGTGGATATGTGCCGGCGTATCGGCCTGAACGGGCAGAATTTTATCAAAGATGGTTTTGGCGTTTTGACGCATTGCAACGCCGGGGCACTGGCGACGGCGGGGCAGGGGACGGCCTTATCGGTGATGTTCGAGGCGCACAAGAAGGGCAGGAAATTCAAGGTCTATGCGGATGAGACCAGGCCGTTGCTGCAGGGAGCGCGATTGACGGCCTGGGAGCTGCAGCAGGCGGGAATCGACGTCACCGTTATTTGCGATAATATGGCCGGGTGGCTGATGAAACAGGGCAGGATAAATGCCGTAATAACCGGTGCCGACCGAATTGCTGCGAACGGCGACACCGCGAACAAGATCGGCACATACAGCCTGAGCATCCTTGCTAAAGAGCACGGCATACCGTTCTATATTGCGGCGCCTTCGAGCACATTCGATTTGAGCATCAAAAGCGGCGATGAGATACCGATCGAGCAGCGTGCCGCCGACGAGGTCAGGAACTTTGCCGGGGTACAGACGGCCCCCGTGGGTGTTGATGTGTGTAATCCTGCCTTTGATGTCACCCAGGGCCGGGATATATCAGCTATCATTACGGAGAGAGGAGTGATTGAGAATCCTAACATTGACAATGTCACCGAACACTTCAAGTCCGGCCGGACTTGAACAGCCGCTTTGTGTGAATCGGAGACCAGGTTTATGAGCCAGGCAGAGAAACCAGCGACGCAGCCGTCTCAAACAGGTAGAGACGAGCGGTCCAGCGAGAAGACTCTGCTGCGCTGGCGAAAGCGCAATTCGTATTATTACGGGTGGCTGGACAGGATTTACAAATTCGTGGTTCGGCCGGGAAGCAGGGTCTTGCACGTTGGTTGTGAATGCGGCGACTTGCTGGCTGCTGTCAAGCCTTTGTATGGAGTGGGGATCGACGCGAATGCTGATGCTATCGAGCTGGCCAAGAAGCGATTCGGCCACCTGAGCTTCTATACTATGGACCCGCACGAGCTGGAGCTTGATGAGAAATTCGATTACGTTCTGATATGTAACTCATTAGGCGGTTGGCGCGATATTCAGACGGTGCTCGAGCGCATCCGCCCCCTGACAAGCCGGAGCACGCGGATCGTCATTACGTACTATAACCATGTTTGGGAGGGTGTTCTTAGCTTAGGTTCGCTCCTGGGGATTCGCAAGCCCAATACATATCAGAACTGGCTGCCCGCGGAGGACATTTCAAATTTGCTCGAGCTTAGCGGCTTTGACGTTATTCGAAGCGCTTCTTATCTGATAATGCCGAAGCGGATACCACCGTTGACGGCCTTTTGCAATTACGTTCTATCGCTGCTGCCGGGCTTTCGCTATTTCAACCTGGTGAATCTCGTGATAGCCCGCCCGGATCAGGCTGCCCTGCGTGACGAGGATCTGTCGGTATCGGTAATAGTCCCGTGCAGAAACGAGCGCGGGAATATCGAGGATGCAATAAGGCGAATTCCTCAAATGGGCAGGGAGACGGAGATAATCTTCGTTGACGGCAACAGCACCGACGGCACTGCCGAGGAGATAGAACGCCGGATAGCCGAACATCCGCAGCGCAATATCCGCTTAATTCATCAGGGCGATGGAGTCGGCAAGGGTGACGCGGTAAGGAAAGGCTTCGCCGCCGCACAGGGGGATGTGCTGGTTATTCAGGATGCGGATTTGACGGCCCCGCCCGAAGACTTGCCGAAGTTCTACAGGGCGCTGCGGGACGGCAAGGGCGAATTCATCAACGGCTCGCGTCTTGTCTATCCGATGGAGAAGCAGGCAATGCGATTCCTGAATCTTCTTGGGAATAAGTGTTTTGGCGCATTATTTACCTGGCTTCTCGGGCAAAGGTTCAGGGACACGCTCTGCGGGACGAAAATGATCAGCAAAAAGGACTACGAACTGATAGAGGCCAACCGTTCCTATTTTGGCGACTTCGACCCGTTCGGGGATTTTGACCTTATCTTCGGAGCGGTCAAGCAGAACCTCAAGGTCATCGAGGCGCCTGTGGCCTATCGTGCACGAACATACGGCAGGACGAATATCAGCCGATTCACGCACGGCTGGCTGCTGCTGAAGATGAGTTGGGTAGCGTTTAAGAAAATCAAGTGGCTCGGACGAATGAGGTGAACCGGTAGATGACCAAACAAAACGATTTGCCCAAGCTGAGACTATTGCCTTACAATGAATATCTGGGTGTCAACAGAGACGACCCGCTGCGATTCTACTTTTGGCCCATCATAGGCAGGCTATACCGGCGACGGGTCGAGCTGTGCCTGACCCAGTGTACCAGTAGCGGTGTGCTGAAATAGCGGGGAAAACGGGTTCTTGACGCAAATACTCTGCTTTTCTTGTGTTTTTGGAGCATCGCGTGCTGAACTTCCCGGAAAGTTGTTGAAATCGAACCGCATAGTGTGCTATTATGAATGTTCCAGTGTGCAGGAGTATTGTTTATGAAGTTAAGCGGGAAAATGTTGGTTCATAATATGAGCATGGATTAGTGGTCGGGACCTTCCCGCGATCTGTTTGTTTCCGAGCGCAGTTGCGGCGTGACCACATTGACGCGGTTTCTTGTAGATCGCGGCACTGTCAGCAAGAGAAAGGATGTTTCTGTATTGAATGTCCGGCGCCCCCGCGGCATGCTGATGACACTGCGTTCGGCAAGGCGTGAAAGCATAGGCACAATTTGAATGCGCTTTATTGAGATTTCGAAAGGAGGAAATCATGAGGGGTGGGAAGATATTGATTCTGTTTTTGGGGGCAATGTGTAGCACGGCTTTCGGGGTGATCATACACGAACCCGGGTATATAGTCGAGGCTTATGCGAAGTATTCTCCTACTACGACTCAAACTTTCTCAATGACATTTGACAACGCGGGTAGGCTGTATACAAACCAGCCATACGACGACAAGATCTATCAAATACTCACCGATGGGACTGTAAATCAGTTCGCAAGCATCGGCGATACAACCAGTGGCTTCGAATGGACTGGAGGGACAAGCTACGGAGACTATCTCTATGTGACCGCGAACACGACGCTGGTGCGAATAGCTCCGGACGGGACGAGTTCGACGTTTGCAAGCGGGTTTCCCGCCGCATCAGAGGCTGCTGTTGACCGGACCGGCAATTACGGTGGATTTCTTTACATCTCAACCGGCGGCCAAGACCAGATTTACCGTGTTGATACGGGCGGCGGCGTGAGTGTATTTAGCAGCTGGCCTGGGTGGACAGATGGAGGCGGACCTCTGGGCATGGAATTCGACGAGACTGGCGAGTATGGCGGGCTGATGTATGTCGGAACAGCATTTGGTGCAAGTGCTGCGTCGAAGAGCGGGGTCTTTGCCCTCGATACCGCCGGTTCGGCGTCAAGGTTTGCTGGGAATATGGCTGTTGGATTTGACATCGGCTTCGACACCAAGGGCCTCTTCGGCCTCGATATGTTCGTTGTCGGCGCATCCGACTTCGGCGAGACATTTGGTCTGTGGCGGGTTGCTCCTGATGGGACGGCGACAAAGTTTGCGACAACGACAGAATCACTCATTGGTAGCGTGGTATTCGGTCCGGAAGGGGCCATGTATATTTCGGAGTATTCGATTGACGACAAGGAAATAACAATCACGAGGGTCATTCCGGAACCGGGGACCCTTCTGCTACTCGGCCTGGGCGGGCTGGGCGCGCTCACACGACGCAGACGATTCGGGCAATAACGGGCCTTGTGAGCAGGATCAGGCATGATTCTCGATTGCATCGAGCGTAAGAAGCGTTTCTGTGTTTTCGTGCGTGAGAGTACAGGCATGCTAGTGAGAGGCTCAGTTCTGTCCAAACGAAAGTGGGCGTGTAGTTCCTCTGCGAGCAGATGCTCGGCACCACCGTGAAATCCTATGGAAGGAGGGTGGTTGAGAGAAGGCGACGAATGAAGGTATCCGGAGCGTGCGCAGCCCCCCGGCTTTGAGTTCTGCTTGTTTCAGGCATTGTGTCCTGAGCGGGGGGAGCACGAGAAAGACGAAATGAGAAGACTTGTCAATCGACTGCCCGTAACCAGAATCAAGATATTCATCGCTCGATTACTGTATCGTCTTGTGCACCTCGTATTTCGCCGAGACCAACACATTATTACCCGAAAGGGAATAACGTACGAAATTGACCTGTCGGAAGGCATAGACTTGTCCATCTTTCTGTTCGGCAAATTTCAAAAGCACGTCGCCGGCAATAAGCGCTTGTCGCTGAGGCAAGATGCCGTTATTTTCGATGTGGGGGCCAATTTTGGCGTGATGACGCTCCAGTATGCAAAACTTGCCCCCTTGGGCAAAGTGTACTCATTTGAACCGACCTATTACGCTTTCTCCAAATTGCAGAGGAATCTTCAGCTCAATCCCGAGCTTGCAGAGCGTATAGTTGCCGTTCAGAGCTTTGTATCATCAAGGACATCTGAGGAGGCGGACATCAAGGCTTATGCAAGCTGGAAGGTTGGAGGCGTCGTGCAGGATGTTAAACACAGCGTACATGGAGGCATAGCGAAACCCGCCTACGGAATTGGAGCGGTATCCATAGATGATTTCTGTGAAAAAGAAGGGATCAAGAGGCTGGATTTCATTAAGATAGATACCGACGGACATGAATTGGAAGTGCTAAAAGGGGCCGAGAAGGTTATTGCCAGGTTCAGACCGGCTATCATTTTCGAAGTTGGACTGTACGTGATGGAGGAGAAAAATGTTGATTTTTCAGACTATTTGAAGTTCTTAGGCTCTCTGGGCTATTCATTGTTCAATAGCAGCAACCTTAGAAGAATAGATGCGAATAATTACTGCAAATATATTCCATCAAAAGGAACTATCGATATCTTGGCGCTGTTCCGTCCACCCCATGAAGATAATTGAATGGCTTAAACTGCCCCAGACAAGGCGCATCGAAGATCTTGACGATCCTGCCGTGACATTGCTGCACGCCCAGGTCATACAGAGCAAGCCGTTTCTTAAAAAGACGTATATCGATTTCTACAGGCGGTTTCTAAAGGCTGTGCCCTGCCCGGAAGGAAAGGTTCTTGTTGAGCTCGGCAGCGGCGGCGGCTTTATAAAGGATGTGATCGGCAACGTGATTACTTCGGATATCCTTGACCTGCCGAATGTCGATAAAATCTTTTCGGCTGTCGAGATGCCTTTTGAGCAGGGCAGCGTGGACGCATTTTTTATGATTGACGTTCTACACCATATCGCCGATCCAAAGGCCTTCTTCACGGAAGCGCTGCGGTGTCTAAAAATAGGCGGGAAAGTTGTCATGGTCGAGCCTGCGAATACGCTGTGGTCGAGATTTATCTATAGGAATTTCCATCACGAGGTTTTTGACACAAAGGCGGGATGGGGACTGGAAAGGGCCGGGCCCCTTTCACAGGGCAACGGTGCTTTGCCCTGGATAATTTTTTCTCGTGATCGAAAGGCGTTTGAGCAGGAGTTTGCTTCGTTGAAAATAGTGCGGATGCGTGCTCATACTCCATTTTGTTACCTGCTCAGCGGAGGGCTGACGCTGCGCCAACTGGTTCCTTCATTTACTTATCCGGCAGTCAAAGCCGTAGAATGCCTCTTATCCCCGGCCAACAATTTGTTGGGCATGTTTCAGACAATTGAGCTGGAGAAGACTGGTTGACGGAAAAATGAGCAGACGCAAGGTCAAAAAATGGCAGGCGAAACCAGGCAGGCAGGCACAGAGAACTGCACGCTCCGACTCAGTCGGCGCAATCGATGCCGGAGAGACGGGCAAACGAGAAAGGTATTTCGAACTCTTTGTGATGGCGATTTTTCTGGCTTTCGGCGTCTATCAGTCGATTCTGTATTTCGGCCATACTATCGTGCCCAATTCGGATTTCCCTGCATTCTTCAGGACCGGTCAGGACATTCTGTCGTTTCGAGCGCCCGCAAGTTTCAAACGGGTTCCGGTCCTTGGTATGCTCCAGGTTCTGCTCTCGTATTTGGCAGGTGGCCAGCACCCCGGCCTGACAGCCGGCTGGCTGCTCAATGCGATATTGCATCCGTTCAATCTTCTCTTGTTCTGGCTCGTCGGCAGAGAACTCATCGGCAAATCCGCTTTGTGGTTTGCTGTTATTGCCATACTTAATCCGCAGGTGTTGTACCTGCTCACCGAGCCGATAGCTGAGACAACACTGCTGTTCTTCATTTTGCTTACGTTCTATTTCATTTTCAAACGATCAAACTGGTGCTATGTCTTTGCTTCCATAACCACAATGGTCCGCTACGAAGGCGCTGCACTGATTATGGCCGCTTTTGTCGTGGATATGATATGCCGCAAGAGCAGGCGAGAACGAATTCGGGCCTTCCTGTATTCGGCGTTGGCGGCCGTCCCCTTGGCAATCTGGATGTTGGGCACTATTATCAATTGGCAGTCGGAGACGAGTCATTATCTAAGTCTCTTCGGACAGGAGTACTCAAAACTGTACGTCGAATCGGCCGAGAGCAGAACCGGTTTCATAAGGCACATGAATGTACTGTGGGACACGGGATTCTATCCTTTGCTGGCGCCCTATTCGGGGGCCGGCAAAGGTTCTGCAGAGATGCTTTGGAAAGTAAGTAAGACTATCTGCGTCGCGAGTTTCTTCTTCGGGGCGGTCTATGGATTGTGCAAACGCAAATGGAGCATACCGGCATTGCTCATATTCTTCGTGCCGTACTTCTGCGTTCACACGCAGTTTCCCTCTCCGCTGCGAAGATATCACATGCCGGTCTTCTGGATAGCGTTATTAATATGCTGGTTCGGCTTGCAGAGCGCTTGGAAGCTTATTGAGGCCAAGGGGCGAATACCGAAAGTCGTTGTACTCGTATTGCAGGGCCTGGTGATTGCAGCAGCGATGGTCTGGCTCATCCGGCTTGTCCCCGGCCTCTCGGCGGCATCCGGGATGAGTCCCAAGTCGGCGGCACTGCCCTGGCTGGCGATGATAGTTGTGGGGTTGATCGCCGCCGGGCGAATCTTCATTTACGGACGCGGCGCTCTCTTACGCGAGTCTGCGATATTGAGTGTGATGTGCCTGATTATTGTCTCGAATCAATTTGCGCTGGTCCGCACAATTGGGGACGGGCAGCGAGACAAGGAATTCAAGGAATTGGCCGACTGGTATATTACCAATGCCAGGCCCGGTGAGAAATTGGGCGTCTATATGGCCCCGGTGGTCAAGATATTCGCACCAAAGTTTGCGGAATATATCGTTGCGTTACCGCAGGCCGAGACTCCTTCGCAGTTCATCAAGGCCTGTTATGAGCAGAATATCACTTATGTTGTTTGGGCTACGAGAGAAGGGATGACCACCGACCACACCAGCTACAGGCAGATTGGGCTGCATAAGAACATCGCCCACCTTCGTGAACCCAAGAATATAGGACCTTACCAGTTTGTCGCGCAGGTTGGCTGGGAAAGAGGATACGTGAATATATTCCGCCTTCTCAAGCCAGCGAATACTGAAGAGCAAAAACCTCTTAGTGGCTGACAAACCGCCTTTTTCGCGGCATTTAACCTACAGCGATGACCTCTTTGAGCTCGGGGACCTTCTCTTTGAGGATTCTCTCGATGCCCAGTTTCATCGTCATCTGGGCGCCGGGACACCCCTGGCAGGCGCCCCGGAGGCGGATCTTCACGGTATTATCCTTATCCACGCCCACGAGCTCGACGTCGCCGCCGTGTGCTTGAAGGCTTGGCCGAATGACTTCAATCGTGTCTTTCACCTTCTCCTTGAAGGTCTTTTCAGGCTTAGCTTTGCTGCAGCCGCACTTGTCACACATAAAGAATCTCCAATAGGTCCATTCAACAGGGCCATTATATCAGCCCGCCGGCTCAAGACCAGCTATTTTTCCACAGCCTGGAAGTGTTCTTGTCCGGGCTTAAAAAGGTAAAAAGCCTTGTTGATGACCGGAAGAATTGCCGAAAGTATTTGACACAGGGATATTGACTCTGTATAATACGTCTGTATTTGCGTGAAAACATGCAGGTGCGACCCTGAGACATCCCGGCCAGTGGGATGGTTACAGGATTATGGCAGGGTCCGAAATCTTCGGATGACTTGGCCTTTTCTTTGAGTAGGCAGGGCTGAGAGGCCGAAGGGGACCCGTCAAGCTGTAGTTGACTGGAATAACGAGATTACGTTTATCAGGAAAGGATCAACAGATGAAGTCCAAGCCTCCCGCTTCCCAGTCCACCATCAAGACCGGCGCACAAATTATCGTCGATACGCTTATTGACCAGGGCGTCGATACGATGTTCGGGTACACCGGCGGCGTGGTTCTGCCCTTGTTCGACCGATTGTACGATGCGCCGATAAACTTCATAGTCCCGCGTCACGAGCAGGGCGGCTGCCACATGGCCGACGCCTACGCCCGCGCCAGCGGCAAGGTGGGCGTTGTGGTGGCCACCAGCGGTCCCGGCGCGTGCAACTTAGTGACCGGCCTTGCCACTGCCATGATGGATTCGATACCGATGGTCGCCCTGACGGGCCAGGTCCGCACCGAGCTTATCGGAAACGATGCGTTTCAGGAGGCGGACACCACGGGCATCACGCGCCCCGTCACAAAATACAACTGCATCGTCAAGGACATTAAAGATTTGGGCCGCACAATTTGTGAGGCGTTTTACATCGCCTCGACAGGCCGACCAGGTCCGGTGCTTGTCGATGTGCCGGTTGATGTTCAGGTCAGCAAGCATGACGTAGATGGGCCGGTCGAGATGGATCTGCCCGGCTACCGTGTGCGGACAAAGGGTAACGCCAGGCAGATATCGATGGCGGCGAAGGCAATAAACAAGTCCAAGCAGCCTGTGCTTTACGTCGGCGGCGGCGTTATCATCGCCAATGCAAGCGAGGAGCTAAAAGCACTGGCGGAAAAGGCGCATATTCCGGTGACAATGACGCTGCTGGGCTTAGGTAGTTTCGACCAGAGAAAAGGCGAGTCCCTCGATATGCTCGGGATGCACGGCTCTGCGTACGCCAACTATGCGGTTCAGCAGTGCGATTTGCTGATTGCAGTGGGTGCACGGTTTGACGACAGGGTGACGGGCAAAGTAGCGGCTTTTGCTCCGAACGCCAAGATCATACATATCGACATAGACCCGGCCAGCATATCGAAGAACGTCCTGGTGGATATTCCGGTTGTGGGCGATGCAAAAGAGATACTGAGCGAACTGGTCAAGGAGGTTGAATACGACGAAAGGAAGAAGTGGTTCGACAAGATCGCCGACTGGAAGGAGAAGTTTCCGTTTCGGTACGACCGGGATTCGCAGACGATTAAGCCGCAGTACGTCATCGAAGAGATTTGCCGCCAGACCGGGAATGATGCCATAATAACTACCGGCGTCGGCCAGAATCAGATGTGGACGGCCCAGTTTTATAAATTCACCCGGCCCCGGCAGTTCATAAGCTCCGGCGGACTTGGTACGATGGGCTTTGGTCTGCCGGCTGCGATAGGCGCTCAGATAGCCAAGCCGGATGCAACGGTCGTCGATATTGACGGCGACCACAGTTTCAATATGACAATGACGGAGCTTGCCACGGCGGTCGAGCATAATCTGCCGATTAAGGTCTGCATCCTCAACAACGGGTATATGGGGATGGTCCGGCAGTGGCAGGAGCTTTTCTACGGAAAGCGCTATTCCAAGAGCTATCTGGCCAATCCAAATTACGCCGATGTTGCCCGCGCGCTTGGCGCGGTCGGCATTACAGTGGACAAGAAAGACGACGTTCCCGGCGCAGTCAAGAAGATGCTGGCTGAAAAGAAACCCTGTGTTGTTGATTTCAGAGTTGACCGGGAAGAGAACGTCTGGCCGATGGTCGCGGCCGGCAAGAGTCTGGATGAAATGGACGGGCTTGATATATTGGAAAGTATAGCCTGAAATGACCGATTCCCGAGAGGTCGGGATTTCCACGGCGTTTCAACATCGATAATTGGTGAATGAAACTGGGCGGCGAGGCGAAAAAATGAAGCACTTAATAAGCGCATTGGTTGAAAATAAGCCGGGTGTTTTGGCCCACGTTGCGGGAATGTTTGCGGCTAGGGCGTTCAATATCGATTCACTCGTGGTAGGCCGGACCGAAGACCCCAAGCTCAGCCGGATGACGATAGTTGTTGTCGGGGATGACAGGGTCGTTGAGCAGGTGCGAAAGCAATTGGCCAGGATCGTCCCCGTGGTCAAGGTCCAGGATTTTGCCGGCCAGCCGATAGTGGCTCGCGACCTTATGCTTGTATCGGTCTCTGCGCCCCCGGAGAAGCGACCCGAAATCGTTTCTCTGGCAGAGATGTTCAGGGCCAAGGTCGTGGATATCGGCCCGAAAACGCTTATGATTGAGGTCAGCGGGCCTGAATCGAAGATTGAGGCCTTTATCAACGCGTGCAAGCCCTACGGCATCAAGAACGTAGCCAGAACCGGCACAATTGCTATGCCCAGGCAGGCCAAAATCGACTCCTAAGCCGCATCTTGGGGGCCAGTCCAAAACGAGATGCCGTAAGCACGGGCATCCATAAATTCCTTGCCTGCTTAGCAGCCTTGAATATAATGTGGGAACTCAAGATTTGGTAGCTAATCAAAATATGTATGCGCCGCAGTTTCGCAGGAGTTGGCCCCTGTGGAGCTCTCGGTTGGATATTTAGAGGAGATATTCGGCGTGAAGGACAAAAAGAAGTCCTATTGTTTCTTGGCTATGCTATTGGCGGCCGGTTTGTGGCTGGTCGTATCGGCGGCCGGCAAGCCGGACGCCAAGGCCACAACTGCTGACGGCGAAATAAAGCTCATTGTCCGGGCGGATGATATCGGTTCGAGCCACGCGGCCAATCTGGCATGCATAAAATCGTACCGGGAGGGAATCTCGCGGTCGGTGGAGGTGATGGGTCATAAGGGCTATTGGAACGTCGCTGCCCACCGCGACGCCGTCACCAGGGCCTTTACGAGCGAAAAAGTGAAGAGTGTTATCGAGAAACGAGGCATAAAACTGATAAGTTACCGTGACTTATCGGAAGACTGAGAAAGGAGTACAGGATTTATGGCGGCGAAAATATATTACGAAAAAGACGCCCCGCTGGAACCGTTGAAGGGTAAGAAGGTGGCGGTTATCGGTTACGGCAGTCAGGGTCACGCACACAGTCTGAATCTGCGCGACAACGGAATAAAGGTGGCTGTGGCCGAGCTGAAAGGGACCGACAACTTCAAGCTCGCCACAAAGCACGGTTTTTCACCGAGCGATATAAAAACGGCTATGAACGGGGCGGCCCTGATCATAGTGACGGCGCCGGACGAAGTCCAGGCGAAGGTTTACCAGACCGAGATTGCGCCGAATCTGGTGGCGGGCCAGACGCTTGGCTTCTGCCATGGCTTTAATATCCATTTCAAGTATATTGTGCCCCCGAAGGAGGTCAACGTTGTGATGATAGCTCCGAAAGGGCCGGGCCATCTGGTCCGCAGCGAGTTCGAAAAGGGCGGCGGCGTGCCCAATCTCATAGCCGTCCACCAGGATGCTACCGGCGACGCCAAACAGATCGCACTTGCCTGGGCCAACGGAATAGGCGGAGCGCGGGCAGGCATTATCGAGACCACGTACAAAGAAGAGACTGAGACAGACCTGTTCGGCGAGCAGTGTGTGCTCTGCGGCGGTCTTACGGCCCTTATCAAGGCCGGGTTCGAGACCCTCGTTGAAGCCGGATATCAGCCTGAGATAGCCTATTTCGAGTGTATGCACGAGGTCAAATTGATAGTTGACCTTATGTACCAGGGCGGACTGAGCTATATGAGGTACAGCATATCCAACACGGCCGAGTACGGGGATTTGACACGAGGCCAGAGGATAATCCCCGAAAAGACCAAGGCTGAAATGAAGAAGATACTGTCTGAGATCACGTCCGGCGAATTCGCCAAGGAGTGGGTGAACGAGTACAAGACCGGCCTGAAGAATTTCCACGAACTGTATAAGAAGGATTACGACAGCCAGCTTGAGGTCATTGGCCGGCGACTGCGCAAGATGATGAAGTGGATCAACTCCAAGGAGGTCTGACCGGCATCAGGTGCGGGCCGGCTATAGCACTCTCTTAAGGCTAAAACTATGGATGTCATTGCGAGGAGTGAAACGACGAAGCAATCTGCGCCCTTCGAACGGTTTGAGATTCTCGCGTCGGACTTAGACCTCCTTTCAAGGACAATTCCCGAAATCAGGCCTGACGGCGTAGTAGTGATTTTTTGCGAAGGAGAAATACAATGAGGGCAACGGATCTTACAGTAAGAGGCAGGCAATCCAGGAGGGCGACTTTTGCGTTTGGCTTTCTTACCCTCATCTTTCTTTGCCGGCTTTGCGGCTGTTCGGCGATATCCCCCGAAGCGGGGATGCGGCAGAAGGTTCGTCTGTACGATAAAGATCTCTCGGCCGCGTACGACCAGACAAAAATCAAAAAGAGCCTGACTCTCGATGTGCTGCCCAAGATGGGCCGGTCGAAAGATGAGCTGCTCAGTCAAAGCGAGAGCG
>CAYGZM010000032.1:0-33464 GCA_964354365.1 uncultured Pirellulales bacterium | reverse complement strand
GTACTCGGTATGCCCCAACATATCGATCCCGCCTAAGCTCAGCGCCTCTTTCATAAACGCGGTCAGCGGCAGCGTCAATATGCAATCCCCGATCGCTCCTGGCTGCACTATCAGACCCCGCTGCGCTTTCCGCGCCGCCTCCGTGCCTTCTTCACGCAGGAGCTCCAGGATATCATCGTGTATCTTCTGCCTGACCACAGGCCCAGTGTACCAGCAACAACGGGCTGAATCAACCTAATACGCCGCCTCTGCGGGTAAACCGTGGGTACGTCGTTCTCCGGAAGGTCCTGTGGGCCCGCTGCAACAAAGATACCGCGGGCCGACCCGCTGGTTGGCGCATTTCTGGCAAGGTTTGGATATTCCGACCCGCTGGGCGCATCGCTAGTTGGTTTTGAAGCCGCCGATACTGGCTGGTTTCAGCTACCCCTTAAGAGGTTGCTCACCAAAAACACACCGCACACTTTTAGTTTTCCGCTGATACCCCGCTTTTACGTGAAAGGCGAAGAAAGTGCAAAAAAATTGACTTTTTCTGGAAATTATTCTTGACAATGGTAGTGGAGAGTGATACGGGTAAAAATGGCATACATTAACGTTTGCTCGCGAGGCCAACGTGCAAATCCATGACACATTTTTGTATTATGTGTTTGTTGAGAACCCTTCCCAGATTCTCCAACGTGGAGATGTGGGATTCTGAAGATCGTGTTTCAATTTTCTGTGGAGGATATTGATATGGCGATTAAGACTGGATTTAAGGATGAAGTGTGTCTTATGATCGACGCGACGGAAGCTTGCCAACTTGGCTGTCGCTACTGCTATTTCCGAAATAAGAGCTCGAGGTTAATGGATGTCAAGAAAGTGTTCGAGTCCACAAGGCCTGTCATCTCATGGGCCAGGAAGAAACATGAGAAAACGAGCGTTCGATTTCACTACATGGGAGGAGAGCCGCTTTTGGCCTGGGATAGGATTGTTGATTTGAATAGACTTGGAAGAGAGCATTGTGACTCCATTGGGATGAAGTTTGCTTGGTCGTTGACGTCCAATTTGATAGCCCTTGACGAACTCAAAACGGAGCATATGTTGCATGAGGGGGCGTCGATTCATTGCTCAATTGATGGGCCTTCTTCTATCCACAACAAGAACAGACCCTATGCAGAAACTAACCTTCCATCCTTTGACGACGTTGCTAAACACATTCCCTTGGCTCTACAAATAAACCCAAGCGATACAGGACGTGTTACGGTGTGTCCGGAGGATGCGAAAAGACTTCGCGAGATTAGCGAATTTGTGCTTGAATCGGGTTTCAAACACGTCGGGCTGTTTCCGGCCGAAGGTGCGCGAAATGAAATTGAATGGAATGACGATGATATAGAATCTTGGGGGATCGGACTTGAGGAAGCCTGTGCTTTTGTCAAGTCAGCATATCCGGGCAAGGACGTGCTTTCGACGCTTATTGACGGGTGCGTTATTTCGGAGAAGCGTTCTCACAATTACTGTGGAGCCGGGAAAGGGCTTTGGGCGATAGATGTAGAGGGTCGTCTTCATTTCTGTCACCGATTGACGCACGAACCGTCGTATTCACTTGGTTATGGTTATGAGATGTATGCGAACGATATAGATACCAAGTCATCGATGTCGAACATGCGTCCATCCAGCGAAAGCCTACCCTTAGAATGCGAAGATTGTGATCTCGTTCCGTACTGCAACGGGGGGTGCTGGACTGCAAACTTGTTGGAAAATGGAAACAGTTCAACTCCAATAGACTCCTCATGCATGTTAAAAAGGGTATCATTCCCTTCAATCAAGGGTTATGCTGAGGCCATTGGCCCTGCAAATCCAGAGATGTGCATATTGGGGGAGTGCATTGTTTGCGCTGGCCACTGCTATGTTGCATTGTGTTGCGATCCATGCCAAACGTGCAATATTTGTACTGTACGGTAAGAAATAACTGGGGTATCCCATAATTTACTATGTACAATTGACCTGACCCCCGAATTACAGATTACTACGGGCAGCCGCCAATTTCTGTGCATCGGTTGTCTCACGCGGGTGTGTCATTGGTCCGGTTGGTCTGGTTACATTATGCCGGTTGGGGTGGTCAGTCCTGGGGGTAAATGATTATGCGGTCGTGGATAACGGTAATCAGATCGTCCTTGCCGTCGCCGGTTACGTCGGCGATTGCCAGCTCTCTCGGCTCGACAGCGGCTTCGCCGGGCCTGCCTTCGCGATAACTCTTCTGCTCGAATATCTTAAAGCGCATGGCCGGAGCCGGCTTGAGGTCCGGATCGAACGCCAGTATTTCGATGTGATTGCGCCTGTACTCGACCATAATGAGGTCTGCTCTGCCGTCGGAGTTGATATCACCTGCCGTGAGGTTTCCGTACCTGCCGTCCTTGATTTCTGTCTCATAGCTGAATTGTTGTTCCAGGCGCTGCGGAGCGCCGCCACCGCTCGGCGGCGTCAGGAGTGCGAACTTCTCGCTGTCGAATAGTAGAACACTCTTCGCCTCGCCCCCGGTGAGCGGGGCGTACAGCATTTTCAGGTGAGCCGCGGAGCTCCACTTGCCCACCTCCAGCTCCTTTTCAAACCGATACGTCTTATCTTCACCGGCCCGCAGTAGTTGAAGCTGCCCCTTTGCCCCATCCAGCAGAACGATAGCAGGGCGGCCCTCTGGACCAACATCATCAATGCCAAAAACGGCAACCGCCGATACCTGGTTGTCCGTGCCCTTCGCATTGTACTGGTCCACAACGCGCCAGCTCTTGCCTTCCGAGAAAACCAGGCTCCTTGCAAAATTGTTCTGTGCTACTAACAGCTCCTTGCCCGCCTTGCCGTCCACATCGGCAACGGCAGTCGAGCGCGAAGTCGCATCCTTAATCAGGCTCGCCTGGGCCGTCCCGGACTCCACTACCTCAAATTTCCCCTTCTCGGCCTGCCGCGCCAGTATTGGAAGCTCATAGCCGACGAATATCAGGACGTCCTGCAGACCGTCCTGGTCAACGTCTAACACCTTCAGGCCATCCGGATTGGCGGTGAGTTTCTTCAACTCAGAGACCTCTATGTCCTTACCTGCCCCCGCAACACCATAGCAGACCCTCAGAAACCTAAGCCCGTTAGCATCCTTTGACACATAGACGCAATCTGCAGCCCCATCATCATCAACATCGGCAAGCTCCATCGCCAGCGGCTCGCCCGTCAAAGCCAACGGCTTCGGGAACGACAATCTATCATCGTCGAACCTGCTCAAGCCGATCACCTTCTCCTTAGTGCTCAATATGGCAAGCTCGCTCTTGCCGTCATTATCGATATCCGCACCCGACAGGCTCACAATATCTGCAAAGGCTGGAAACCGCACAGGCTCAGCCAGTCCCAGCCCTTTGACCTGTCTGTAGAAAACCAGCTCCGCCGCGCCCGGGTCGCTTATCGCCACGTCCACCAGCTCGTCACCGTTGAAATCGCCCACCACCAGGTCGCGCTTTGTGTTACCTTCGCCCGATGCAAGCGGATAAAAGAGAATCGGCCAATCGGGGTCTTCCGATTTCTCACTGGCGAACTTATAGCAGACGAGTCTTCCGCTTGTCCCCTCAATCGTCAGGACTTCATCACCGCCCTCGCCGTCCAGGTCGCCAAGCCTGAACGCGAACGGCCTTTCGATGAAGAGCTGCACCTGCGGGCCGAGCTGCCCCGTCTGAAGCCCGAATCGCACGTGGACAGGCTTGTCGGCATCGCCTGTGACAAGTATCAGGTCGTTTATACTGTCGCCGTTAAGGTCCCCGGCCTGAAGGCTCAGCGTCTGGGCTGAGACCGGGTACTTCACCGGCTCAGCAAGTGAGCTGTCCTTTTTTTGCAGCACGATATAGATACTGTCGCGACCGGCCAGCGCCAGGTCGTCGGCGCCGTCATTGTTCAAGTCCGCACACACGAGCGCCTTGGGAATAACAAGGCCGTCGTCGATCTTGATTTTCTTTACCGTCCGCCAGCTCAGTGATTTCGGCTTGTCCGCCTGGGCTTCGCCGGCCTTTTGCAGTATCACATAGAGACCTTTCGGCTCGCCGTAAAAAGCCAAATCCGCCAGCCCGTCCAAATTCAGGTCGCCGCAGACAAGACTATAGGCCTTCTGCGAAACCGCAATTGCCTGGCTCTCGAACCGGGTAGGGGGGGTAAGCGTATTGACATCAACGTCGTTAGCGTCAACGGCAACCTCCGTCTCGCCCGGCCCAATCGCCTCTTTCTGGATGAGCAGCTCTATCCTGGCCTTTTGGTTATTGACGATGGCTATGTCGTTTCGCCCGTCACCGTTGAAATCGGCGACCTGCAACCCCATTATCCCCCAGTCTAACTTGACTATCTCAATCTCCCCGAATCCGTAGTACTCCGCCAGATCCTCGATCGGCGCCTGCTGAGCATACACCCCACCCACACCGAGGCCGAAGGCCATTGAAGCAACCAGAACTTTAACCAGCCACACGATAGCACCTCTACAAAGGAGTCACTGCTCCACTATTATTGCAACAACATACATCCCCATTTCAACAACATCAACACCAAACCTGACCATATGTCTCTTTGCGAAATCGCAGACAGTAGAATATGGCAATCACCCCCCCCTCACTGTTAGTATCCCCACAGGCAAATAAAAAGCCTCCTTCCTTCTGGAAAATATACTATCGTCCACTTGTTGTCCTCATATATGATGACCTGTGCATCTGGGGACAGATTCCAGTTAGGGTCTTTGTAGCGGCGTTCCCTGTAACGAACTTCCCAACTTCCGGGTCCTCTCTCGGTCACTCGTTTCGGCAAAGGCTTCAGTTGGTCAGACACTCCTCTCTTTCCGAGACTATGATCTATCCATTTATCGCAATCGCTTTTGTCGATGCTAAAGGCTATGAACGTATCAATGTCTTGGAAACCGATTGTTGCGTAATACAGATTGGTTGCCGATGCGGGTAGTGGTCCGACTTTGTTTTCAATTGCACTTCGTATCGAATAGTCGCTCTGAACTCGCGGCTTGGCAACGCCGGCAAACATGCCCCATATACGCAGGTGGACATAACCCGCGCAAAACAAAGCGATTCCAAACACAATCAGGGCGAAGAGCTTGAGTTTCTTTCTTGCTTTCATGCCCGTTCCATCACTTTGTCAAAAACCCCGTTTCTCAGAGTTCGACGTATTTTTTCGGTTCGAGGTTTGTTTCCATCGTCCAGGTTGTGGCCCTGGCGCTCTTCACGCGGTAGGGGGCCAGAACTTCGTAGCCTTCGCTTTCGACCCAGGGTTTGAGGAATGTGAATTTTTCTACGATTTCTTTCTTCAGTTTCAGATCGTTGAGCGCCTCGGCCTTGCCCTCGATGCGTACCTGCCGGCCCTCATCGGCGTTGTAAAAGCACATCTCGATGGCCGGATTGGCCGTCATCTGCTTGCACACCGCCTTGTCCCTCCCCGTCGTAAATACCAAGCCGTTCTCATTCACCATTGCCAGCATCATCATCCGGACTCGCGGCTTCTCGCCGTCAATCGTAGCAAGGCTGAATACCGGATTCTTTTCTACAAACTTGAGGATCTCTTTCCTGGTCATAGTTGCGTCTCCCGAGTCAGGGTCTTGTGATTTTTTCTTTGCCGCCCATATAAGGCCGAAGCGCCTGGGGTATTGTCACCGAGCCGTCCGCGTTCTGGTAAAGCTCCAACACCGGTATCAGGATTCGAGGGCTTGCGACCACGGTATTATTCAGCGTATGGCAGAAGATGTTCTTCTTCGTCGCAGGGTCTTTGTATCGCAGATTCATCCGCCGGGCCTGGAAATCGTAGAACTTGCTCGCGCTGTGCGTCTCGCAGTATCCGCCCCGCGACGGCATCCACGCCTCGATATCGAATTTCTTCGCCTGGCCCCTCCCAAGGTCGCCCGTGCAGACGTTCACCACGCGGTAGGGCAGCTCCAGCGCCTTCATCACGGCCACGGCGTTGGCCAGAATCTCTTCGTGGAACCGCCGGCTCTGCTCGGCGTCATTCTCGCATATAACCACCTGCTCGACCTTATCGAACTGATGAATCCGGTAAAGCCCGTAGGTATCCTTGCCCGCGGCCCCGGCCTCACGCCTAAAACAGCTCGAAAGCCCTACGTATTTCAAAGGCAGCTCCTCGGCCCTGAGTATCTCGCCCATCCGGTAAGCCGTCAGCGGCACCTCCGCCGTCCCCGCTAAGTTCAGCTCATCCCTTTCCATCCGGTATGTCTGCTCTTCGGAGCCGGGATAATAGCCGGTCCCCCTCATCGCCTCATCCTTCATAAGCAGCGGCACCGACATCGGCACATATCCTCTGCCCACCATATAATCCATCGCAAACCGCAGCACGGCCCAGTGCAGCATTGCCCCGTCGCCCTTTAGCAGATAGTTCCTCGTCCCCGCCAGCTTGACTCCCCGCTCGATATCTATTATGTCCAGGTCCTGGCCCAATTGAACGTGGTCCTTACGCTCGAAATCAAACCGCCTAATCTCACCCTCTCTTCTAATCTCAACATTCTCCGTATCATCTTTGCCCAAAGGCACGTCGTCATCCGCCGGCTGTGCAACCTGCATCATAAGCTCGTCGAACTCCGGCTGCAGCTTCCTGACCTCTTCGTTGAAATTTGTCTCTTGCTGTTTCAATTGGGAAAGCTGCGCCAGTGCTGCATCCTTCTCGCCGCCGGAGAGATTCGGGATTGATTTGCCGATCCGGTTTTTCGACGTGGAAATCTCCTGCAATTGATTCTTCGCCGCCTTCAAGGCCGAATCGACTTCAAGCAGCCTGTCGATATCCACGTCGAAGTGTTTTGCCCGCCCGCCCTCCTTAAAACCCTGCGGATTCTCGCGTATTTGTTTTATGTCAATCATTGCGTGTGCTTGCCCACTATTACCCTTATTCTATCCGTTATACCTTGTGATAATTACGACGTTGTTCTGCCCGCCGAATCCGAACGACTCGTTCATTGCGATGTTGACCGGCACTTTCCGCGGCTCATTCGGCACATAATCCAGGTCAAGCTCGGGGTCGGGGTCGTGGAGATTCATCGTCGGCGGAACGATGTTGTCCCGTATCGCCAGCACGCACGTTATCAGCTCAGCCGCCCCGGCAGCACCAATCAGATGGCCCAGCATACTCTTGACGCTGCTGACCGGCGTTTTCTTCGCACGCTCCTTAAAGACGGCTTTGATTGCCTTGGTCTCTATCGAGTCATTCTCCATCGTGCTTGTGCCGTGCGCGTTTATGTAATCCACGTCTTGGTAGTCGATGCCGGCGTCCGCAAGCGCCGCATTTATCGCCTGTATCGCGCCTCTTCCTTCCTCGTGCATGTCGGTGACCCTGAATGCATCGGCGCTGGAGCCGTAGCCGATGACCTCGGCTAAGACTTTGGCCCCTCTTGTCTTCGCCAGGCTCAGCGACTCGAGTATGACAATCGCCGCCCCTTCGCCAAGCACAAATCCGTCCCTGCTCGCAGTGAACGGCCTCGATGCGGTCTGCGGACTGTCGTTTCTGGTCGATAGGGCGGTCAGGCGGTTGAATCCCGTAAGGCCCAACGGGTGTATCATCGAATGCGCCCCGCCGGCAATCATAACGTCCGCATCGCCCCTGCGGATTATCATAGTCGCCTCGCCGACGGCTTGGGTGCTGGCCGCGCAGGCCGTCAGGCAGCTCCTCGTCGGCCCGCGAGCACCGGTGAGCAGCGCGATATGAGCAGCCGGCATGTTTGACTCCTGCTCAAGCTCGCGCATCGGCGTCATCCGCCCGAACGCCGCCTTTGCCCATCGCCCCCAACCCATCTCGCTCTTCTCCTTGTCCCAGGCCTCCACTATAGCGGCGAAGAACACGTCATTATCGACAGAGCCTTCGCCCGCTCCTAAGTAAATGCCCAACCTCTCGCGGTCGATTCCATCCGTCGGATTGGTCGTCTCAACGTCGATTCCCGCCGCTCGGCAGGCCTGAGCCGCCGCGCCCAGGACAAAGGCCGACCCCCGGTTACTGTCTTTGTGCAGATTCGCGTTCTTCACGTGATCGGCAAGTTTATAATCTTTCACTTCGGCGTCAAACGTCGTCGGAAACATTGAGGCGTCGAAGATTGTCGTCTTGCCCACTCCGCTCTTGCCCGCCAATATCGCCTGCCAGAGTGACTCCACGTCGTGCCCTAAAGGACAAACGACACCCATTCCGGTTATTACCACGCGTTTTTTTGTACCCATCCTGGCCATTTATTTTGCCGTTCCACCGTCAACGTTCTTCAGCACCAGAGCCGCTGTCTGCCCGCCAAAGGTGTAGCTGCAGCATAACGCATAACGAATCTTTCTGCTCTGCGGCTGTCGCACTATATTCAAATCGCACCCGTCGGCGATTCTGTCACAGTTCTTCGCAGCGGGGATTCTGCTTTCGCTTATAGCGCGGACCGCCGCGATAACATCAAGCGCCCCGCACGCGGCGCCCGTGTTGCTCAGCATGCTCTTGGTCGGCCAGACAGCAATCTTACTCGCCGCTTCACCAAGCGCTGCCTCAATCCCCTTCGCCTCGGCAAGGTCGTCGCTTGGTATTCCCGTGCCGTGCGGAATGATCAGGTCCAGGTCGGCCGCGTCTATCTGCGCATCCGCCATTGCCTTTTCTATCGCAAGCCGAATGCCTCTGCCGTCCGGCTCGAGATGTTCATATTCCGGATTCAGACTGTTGCTTTGCCCGACGCCGACCAACTCAGCGTAAATCCTCGCACCGCGTCCTTGTGCGCGCGTCAGCTTTTCGAGTATCACAACTGCGGCCCCCTCGCCGAACACCGACCCTTTGGCATCGGCATCAAAAGGTCTGCACGCCGAGGCGGGATCGTCGTTGTTTTCACTGGTGGCCCTTTTCAGCAGGCACTGGCGGATCATAACGATAGGGTTCACCTTTGCCTCGGCCCCGCCGGCCACTGCAATATCGCTGTCCCCGCGCGCAATAATCTGACTGGCCTCGGCGATGGCCAGATGCGACCCCGCTTCGCCGCAGGTGATCGTATTGCTCGGCCCCTGCAGGTCGTGAATAATGCCGATATGGCAGGCCAGCATATTCGGAAGGTACTTCAGCAGCCACAAAGGTGTTACAAGCTCAAGTCCCTCTTTGCCCCATTTGCGAATATCGAACTTGCCCTCTGTAACGCTCGCCGCCACAGCAGGAGCCAGCTCCACCAGGTCGCAGCTTATCAGCCCGGCCCCGAGGTTGACTGCCACGCGCGCCGGATCGATGTTGATATTCTCCGCGTCTATGCCTTTCGTTCTAAGACCGCTGTCTGTCAGAGCTTCCTGCGCCGCTATCACCGAAAGCTCGATGTCTCTCGACATAAGCTTGGTGGCCTTGCGGTGGCTCTTTGGTACGTATTGGCGTATGTCATAGCCTGGCGCCTGACCCGCAATCTTGCAGGTAAAGCCCACAGGGTCAAACGCGGTAATCGGCCCTATTCCACACGAACCGGCGCAAAGACCCGCCCACGTATGCTCCGCCGTCAATCCGAGGGGGGTTATCGCGCCAAGGCCGGTTATTACTACGCGAGTCGAGCTCATTATTTCTGCTCCGCGTCGGCCGTGCCTGAACCGACACTATGTGAAACCACGTCACGCAGAAGGCAGTCAAATACCGATGTGTCGGCGAAAACGAAGTTCTCATCCGGGAATTCCTTGCCCGCGAGGTTTTGGTCGATGTGGCTGAACATCAAGTCTATCTCCGCAATCAACTTCTCCCCTCGCGTGATCTTTCCGCTTGTGCTTGCTGCTTCAGGAGCGATGGATTCGATCAAGGCATCCAGCCTCAGGCTGTCGCCGGGCCTTACATAGTCGAAAAACACCGCCTTTTTTATCTTCGCAAGGATGACCTTTTCCCGGAACTTGCCCGCCTCGCCGACGAGTATCCCCGCCGTCTGCGCCATCCCTTCGATCATTAAGCTCTCCGGCATGACCGGGAAACCGGGAAAATGGTCGTGCAGATGCTCCTCGGCAAGAGTCACGTTCTTGACAGCCGCGGCGCTTTGCCCGCTTTTGAACTCAACAAATTTGTCTATCCAGATCCAACGCATTCTATTGCTTTTCAGGGGTGACGCCGGACCCGTCAAAAGTCACCCAGCGGATGAAACACCCGGGACAGGCTAAGAGTATCAACCGGCATTAAGTTTGGTATCAACGTAGTTCACAATCGCGTTCACTGTGAACAGATCGCCGAGCTTGTTGAGATCGGGGTTTTTCTCAAATACAGTCAGGTCGGTGTGAGGCAGTTTTTCCCGTATTTCTTTCAGCCCTGCTTGGGTCAATTTGCCGTTGCTCACAAAGTCGGGATTGTTCATCAGGCTCTCTGCAGGGAACAATTCTTCTCGCGGAATCTTTATCGAGAACGCCTTCTCCAGCCGAAACACTATATCGAGAAAGTCAATGCTTTCCGCCCCCAAATCGCCCATCAATGTAGCCTCAGCGGCAACTTCGTCGTCATCCACGCCCAGGGCATCGACCAGAATCTCCTGAACCCGCTGCAGAATTTCTTCCCTGCTCACAGCCATACTCTATTACCTCCTGTATTTCTCAGTATTTCAACTAACCCCGCCACAACAGCCCCCAGCGCTTCTTCATATTCTCAATAACCACGCCATCGACCCCCGCCATTGCCGAATCTTCGTCGGCCAGATTAAAGTGGCGTAACCCAAATCTTGCCTCCACGATCTGTTCGCCCTGCGAGACGCCGACACCTGCAAAGCTGCTGACGTTCTCTTCGATCACCTTGGCATCGACCGTATATTCAATCTGCCCGCCCGGCCCCAGAAAACTCTTATACCTTACATTTCTGGCCTGTTCAAGCAGTATCATGCTGTGGGCAAAATCTTCGGTCTTGCGGACCAGCCACGACGCCGATTCGACCAGCCCTTCCAGCAGCAATACGCCCGGCAGAACCGGAAAACTGGGAAAATGATCGGCTAAGTATTCCTCAGCCAGAGAAACGCTTTTGACCGCCCTCAGTTGACTGCCAACCTCGAACGAAACAACTTTGTCGATAAGTATGAATCTCATAGTCTCTTTACACTGCAACCGATACTCGGTTCGCCAAAACAGTGTATTCTAATCGCGTGCGGCGGTTTTTCCAACCTTTTTTCGATTTTTTGCCGCTCCGGGGTGTGAAATCATTTTCCGGCAAACCCGTTTTCCTGTCATGCTGAGCAAAGCGAAGGGCTCAGACGCTGTCCTGAGCTTGTCGAAGGAATGACCTCTGAGCGTAACAGAATGTTGACGAGAGGTTTACCGCGTACCAGAAAAGAACTTCACACCCCCACTTCATCCGTCAGGCTCCACATCGCAAACTCGCCCACGGACCCGGTCAGCGGAGAAGGAAACCCCCTTTTGCGGCCGTCCCAAAAAACCGCCGTTGCATCAGTGAAAACGAGGTATATTCCACTTGTGTGCCACAAACCACACATGGCAGCTTGATTCTTCAGCATCAATCTGGTACAATACTCAAAGGTAGGTACGGGCTGGGGATTTGGTGCGTGTATTAGTTCGTCTCTGGAAGATAAATGTGAAGATGCGGCTGGCGATCTCAATTCTGGTTCTTCTGACGGCTCTCGCGCCGGCGGTTCGTTCAGAGCCGCTCAACATCATCATCGTAACCGGCAATGCCGAATCCGAACGCGGTTACACCAAATTTCTGCAGGACGTCTATAGGGGAAACGTCAATGTGCAGATAGACCCCGGCAGATATGACGAGAACCTACTAATCGCCGGAAAAAGGCTTGAGCTCGAATCCGCCGACCTGATCATCGTCTCGCGCGACACCGACTGCAAAGACTACAACGCCGATGCGGACTTCTGGAACGACCTGAACGCCCCTATCCTCAATCACAATATCAAGCTCGCCCGCAGCAGCGGACACGATTATTGGGATTGGCTGGACGGCAGCGACACCATGAGTAACCCCTTTACCCATATAGTGATTGCCGAGCCTAACGACCAAATCTACGCCGGTCTTAACCTCTCTTGCGGAACCGTTCGGATGTTCCCGGCTGGTAAGGAAATTGACCACTCCGACCAGTCGTCCGCTGGCCCCGGCACGGTTATAGGCAGGAGCGGCGGCAACGTAGCGATCGCCCGGTGGCTCGGCGGCGAAAGCTCTTACTATGCCGGGTCCCAGTATGCCCCCGGTGGACCCCGCGTTTTCTTCGCAACGCCGAAAATGACTTACGAATTCTTCGACGACGCAACCGACCAGGCAAAGCTGATGCTCAGAAATGCAATCCTCTCGCTGCTGCCCGTATATCGGCCGACCGCCGATCTGGACTACGACGGCGACGTTGACTTTGACGACTATGCAATCTTCGCCGGATACTGGGGCAGCTCCGGATGCACGCAAGACTCACCGTGCGCCAAAGCGGACTTCACCGGCGATGCAAATGTAGCCGACAATGACCTGGCCCAATTCGCCGCACACTGGCTTGAGGGCGTCGATATCACTCCGCCGGACCCCAATACTATGACCTGGGAAACCGAGCCCATGGCCACCTCGACAACATCAGTCTATATGGCGGCAACGTCCGCGTCCGACGCCGATAACGGCGTTGAGTACTACTTCCAGTGTGTCTCAGCCAACGGACCGGACAGCGGCTGGCAGTACGCCAGCACCTTTGAGCCGAACAGCCTAATGCCGGACACGAAATACACGTACAGGACCAAAGCCCGCGATACTTCAAGCCGCCTCAACGAGACCCAGTGGTCAAACGCCGTAACCGTCTGGACATTTGGACTGTACAGAGAAATCGCCGACGCCTCCGCAGCGGCGGCTCTCGACGCCAACCTGTTCATCGCAGCCGGCGACGAGACCGACAAACTCTGCATATACGACTCGAACAACCCCGGCTCACGCCCGATTGCCGATTCAAACGTTGGGCCGTTCTTGAACATCGATCCGTCCCATCCCGAACCCGACATCGAGGGGGCAACCTGGTTTAACGGCAGGATCTTCTGGATAACGTCACACGGCAGAGACAGAGACGGCGACTACAGGCTGAGCCGCTACCAGTTCTTTGCGACGACCGTAACACAGGCCGGTCCCGACGCAAACATCACGGTGGACGGAAACTACTTCAACCTCATCGACCATTTGATCGAGTACGACTCGATTTACAACCTGGGCCTGACCGATGCTATAGGAGTCGTCGGTGGCCACGTCGATACCAGCCAAATCCCGAATCTTGCTCCGAAGGAACAAGGCCTGAACATCGAGGGCCTGTGCACCTCAGCCGACGGCAACTCGATGTTCATCGCCTTTAGAAACCCAAGACCGCACATCGAGGATGTTAATAATGTACTGATCATCAACTTGCTGAACCCCGAGGAAGTGGTCTTGAGCGGCACAGACCCCAATTTCGCCCCGCCGATCCTGCTGGACCTCAGTGGTCTTGGCATCCGGAGTATGGAGTATTCACCCACGCTCAGTCAATACCTTATCATTGCAGGCTCGCACAAGGGGAGCAGCGATGCGCCGCTGCTGATACTCTATGCGTACGATATGGCAACCGGCATTCTTACAATGCTCGATGATTTCCCCATAATCACCCCCGAAGCAATGTTCCAGTTCCCCGACAGCAGCGACATCTACCTGCTCAGCGACGACGGCACGCTGCTGATAGACACCCCCGAAGGCCCCGTGCAGAACAAAACACTCCCAAGAGAACAAAGAACCTTTAGAACGCAGGTCGTAAGCCCGTAGTCCTGCGCCGAGCGCCGCAGAACTTGAACGTTCGCCATTCCTTGTTCGATATTCGTTATTCTCTCCGCTCCGCATAGTAGCCCGTCAACGTTGATCTTGTTGGCTGCCATTCCTGCGACCGCCGCCAGTTGTCATTCCTGCGCAGGCAGGAATCCACAACCCTTACCCGCCTACTAAGCGAACACCACCCACAAATTCAACTGTGAGTGGCCACTGGTCTGTCCGGCAACGCTCCACTGCGTGGGAGCGCGCTGCCGCAAGGAAGGATTTGAGATAATTCACTTGCTTTTCGCGCGTTCTCGCCGTATATTGGTGGTATGACCAGTAAAGAGATTGCTATCAAAACCATTCGGGAACTGCCGGATTCAGCAAGCTGGGCTGACATCGAGGAGCGGATACGCTTCCTCGGCGCCCTCGACAAGGGGCTGGCGGACATCAAAAGCGGGCAGGTCATTCCCCACAAGGATGTGAAAGAGAGTCTTAAAAAGTGGCTTTCCAGATAATCTGGTCTCAGGCGGCTGTTGACGATCTGAGGGATATTGTCCGATACATTGCGGCGGAGGCTCCTGATGCGGCTGGACGGCTTGCCGACTGTGTTCTTGCCCGCTTGGAGACTGCGGCAGAGTTTCCATCTTCCAACCGTGCTGTCCCGGAAAAGGCTGATGAGTCTATCCGAGAGGCGATTCTAAGGCCCTATCGCATCGTTTATCAAGTGGATGCTACACATAGTGCAATCCACGTTCTGCGGATATGGCACGCGGCCCGAGGAATACCCGACCTGAGATAAACTCCAGGGACCCCGATCTGGCCCTCGTTCCAGCGTCAGTCCGTGGAAGACGCAAAACGCCATTCCGACCGAAACAGCCTTCCATCCTTTATTTTTCATCCGCAGCCTTGACGCTATTGGCTGTTCCGGAACTGAACAACCGGATTGCCCCCAACCTTTGGGACGTTAATAAATCGTTTCCCTCTATCTTCGGTTTTTCCTTGGTGCCTTCGTGTCTTGGTGGCTATACTCTTGCTCGATGAATATACGCAGCGCGAAAATATCCGATGTCAAGGGCATAAATTCCCTTATCGGTTCCTACGCCGAGCGGGACAGAATGTTGTTCCGCTCACTGGCGGATATCTATGAGAATCTGCAGACGTTTCTCGTTGCCGAGGAAGAGGACGCCGTGCTCGGATGCTGTGCGCTTGAGGTCGTCTGGTCGGACTTGGCCGAGATAAAATCCCTGGCGGTTGACTACGCAAACAAAGACAGGGGTATAGGAAAAATGCTCGTGGCCGCCGCCGTGGAGCAGGCTCGCAAGCTCGGCGTCCCACGGCTATTCGCCCTCACGCTTGAGCCGGATTTCTTTCAGAAGCAGGGCTTTGAGGTAGTCGAAACGGACTCGCTCCCGATGAAGGTCTGGAGCGACTGCGCCCGATGCCCCAAGCAGGAAAACTGCGACGAAACAGCCGTCATAAGGGACGTGGACGCCTCGACAGTCGATCATCAATAATCAATTCTTTTCAGCCCACCTGTCGTCTCTGGAATAGCGCAACCGCCAACGCAAGTATCCCCGCCGTATAGCACAAGGCGTAAGAGGCGCCTATCACGATGTACTTCGCGGGCACCGGACTTCCCTCGTAAATAGCATCACTTATCCAGAAGACCTGCAAATCCGGCACCAAGTACCTGCCTATTCTCGCCCAGAGATGGGCGTCGGCGAATCTCCCGAAGGCATAATCACTGACCAAACCTAACAGGAAAACCCCAACGCACGCCGACAGCGTTACCACCATATTGAATCTCGCCGACAGCGCCACCGCCAGGGCCACGATTATCATCGCCGCTAAAAGCAGTAGTATCGAGCCGTAGATATCGACCGCATTGATCCCGTTATTCTTGGGGTTGAACTTCCAGTCTCTGTCGATAAAGCACAGAAACACCAATGCAAACGTTGCGAATATAGCGGTCAAAACTATGGCGGTCGATGAGAACTTCCAGTCGTAAGCATAGTTGAAAAAAGCACTTAGCAAAAGAACCGCCGCTGCGACCACCCCCGCGCTGCCTAAGACCGTCCAGTCGTGCGTATCCGCCGCCGTTTCAAGCACGCCGTGCCTTATCGCCATAAGCAGGGCAATCGTGCAGATATAGTGTGCCAGGGCCACTGGGGCCATAACGCCTATAAACTTCGCAACAACAAATATCGGACGTTGGACCGGCTTGCTCAGGACCGTAATTATCGTCTTGTTCTCAATCTCCTCGCCCACCGCGCCGGCGGCCGAAAATATTGCAATGAACAAGCTCGCCACGAACAGCGTAGATAACCCTAACTCGCGCAGGAGCTTGTTGTCGTCGCTCATTGTGTACATCGTCAGGGACGGGCTAAGAAAGAACAGGAGCAACGCAGCAACAATGATGATGGCATAGACCGGCTGCCGGAGTGTTTCGATGAAGGTATTCTTTGCTATCGTAAATAACCTATTCATTTCTCAGAACCACTCCCTTACACCCACTATGCCTTCCCGGCGACCCGGATTCCCGACTAATGTAGGAACCTAATTTTTTGCAATTGTCCCTGTACGGAATATATTACTTGTTGTTATAGTACACAATTTACAGCTTGTAAAGGGCTTAGCTTACGTTGGCTAAATACTGTTCTTATGCTTTGTTTGTTCAGAATGTAGAACCGGGGTAACCAATGACAACGTCGTCGAAACGCCCGGAGCACGCGGCGTGGCTATCTTTGGTGTTGAGCGTCGTTTTCTTCGCCGTGGCCTTTTTTCTCGGTCGATGGAGCGGTTTCTTTGCGGTCTCTGCGATTAGCTGGCTGAGCCTTTCTGCGGTCCTGCTCTGGCTGGTTCTGGCGATTCAGTTCCATCAGCGGACGCTGGCCGAGCAGGAAAGGCTCGATATGAGCCAGTTGGCCAAGGACGAGCATGCCGCCACAATCTTCCACGCCGAGGGCGAGCGGGCCGCAATGTTCGCAGCCGCTCGGCGACGCCTCGAAATACTCGAAAAATGGTTCATACCGATATTTGCCGCGGCAATCGCCATCTACGAAATCGCCATCGGCCTATACCTGCTCAAAACCGTCCCAGACACCGTACAGGCTAACCAGGGTCAGCCCTTTTTGTTGTGTGCGGTCTGCATGACGGCCGTTGCGTTTGCCGGCTTCCTGATATCGCGGTACGCCACCGGAATGGCAGCCGAGCCGAGCTGGAAGCCGCTAAGGGCCGGCGGCAGCTTCCTGCTTGGCATCGCCCTCCTCTGCTTTGCCCTGGCAATAGCCCTGGCGCTGGCAAACTTCCAGATATTCGTCGTGCTGCGGGTGCTCAACCTGGTTGTCCCCATACTGCTGGTTGTTCTCGGCGCCGAAACCGCCCTGAACGTCGTCCTCGACATATACCGCCCAAGACTCAAGGGCCAATACAGCAGGGCAGCCTTCGATAGCAGGCTGCTCGGTACTATCAATGAGCCGGGCGGCATATTCCACAGCGCAGCAGGCGCCATCGACTATCAGTTCGGCTTCAAAGTCTCTCAGACCTGGTTCTACAAGCTCCTCGAAAAGGCAATTGTGCCCTTGGTGTTATTTGCCGCCGTTACGCTCTACCTGCTGAGCTGCCTGGTTGTGGTTGCGCCCAACGAACAAGCCATAATAGAGCACTTTGGTAATCCTCGCAATGGTGCAGGCCAGGTCCGTCTCGCGGGCCCCGGACTCGCCTTCAAATGGCCTTGGCCAATCGATAGAGTCCGCAGGTACCCAACGCAAAAGATCGCGGAGCTTCATATCGGCTATGTCCCCAAGACCGACCCGCAGACCGGCCGTATGATCCGTGAGGAGCACCTGCTGTGGGGTATGGACCATTACAAAGAGGAGCACAGCGTCCTCGTCGCAACGGAATATACCGGCCGAGCGGTGTCTGAGGAGGCCGTCCCCGTCAGTCTCGTCAAAGCCAATATCCCCGTCCAGTACAGGGTCAAGGATTTGTACTCTTACATATACAATTACGATGACCCTAAGACGCTGCTGGAGGCCATCTGCTACCAGGAGCTTACCAGGTTCGCCGCCAGCGCGACAATAGACGTCAACGACCAGGACCCCAATGCAGCCGGTCATCAAGCGAGCCTCTTTGGATCCGGCCGAGAGCAGGCCAAGAAGACCCTGACCTCCAATATTCAAAATGCCGCCGACAAGGCCGGGCTCGGCGTCGAGATCGTGTTCCTTGGTGTCCAGGGCGTTCATCCGGCCGTGGAGGTTGCCGCCGATTACCAGGCCGTCGTTGGCGCAGTTCAGAAGAGACAGAAGGCCATCCTTGAGGCCCAGGCCGACCGCAACAAGAATCTGAGCACTCTCGCAGGCTCCGTAAGCGATGCCAACGAGCTTTATCGCATCGCCGAGGATTACCGGCAGGCCGAAGCGAAGGGTACGCCGCAGGATGTGAACGAGCTTGCCGCCCGGCTGGACAGGGCCTTTGCGGAGGCCGGAGGCGATATTTCCATTAAGTTGAGAGAATCGCAGAGTTATGCCTATGAGAAGGTCACACTGGCCAAGGCGACGGGACTGCGCTTTGCCGACCAGTTGAAGGCCTACGCCGCCGCCAAAGATATTTACAGGCGCGACCAGAGACTTAGGGTATTCGAAGAGGCCCTTAAAAACATCCGAAAATATGTCGTGGTTGCCGACCCGAACGACAAACTCATTTTCATAGTCAATTTCGAGGAAAAACTCATACCGAGTTTGTATGACATTACCGGCGCCGCGGGGAGTAGTACAGAATGAAGAATATTGCCGTCATAGTCTTTGTAGCGTTGATACTCGTGGTTTTGGCGCTGGCTTTTACCTCTTTCCAGGTAAGGGAAACGGAGTCCGCCCTGGTGATGACGTTTCAGAAGCCGCCGGCCGCCCCAATCACCGAGCCCGGCTGGTACTTCAAATGGCCGCCTCCGATCCAGTGGGTGTATAAGTTCGATTCCCGGCTGCGGGTGCTTGAAGCCGAGGTCGGCGAGACCACAACCAGCGGGGCTGTGCCCATCATTGTGAGCACCTATGTAGTCTGGCGAATTGCCGACCCTCTCCAGTTTCATAATGCCGTCGAAACAGTCCAGAAGGCCGAGGATACGTTGCTCAGCCAGATCAACGACACTCAGAACAGAATTATCGGCAAGTATTCCTTCGGCCAATTTGTCAACAGCGACCCGGAGAAGATCAAGTTCGAAGATATCCGGGCCGAAATGCTTGCCGATTTGAAACAGCCGGTCCTGAAAAACTACGGAATTGAAGTGAAGAACCTCGGCATAAAGCAGCTCAAAATCAGTAAAGAGGTCAGCAAGGATGTCTTCGACCGGATGAAAGCCGAAAGGCAGCGCAGGACCGAAACCACCATCTCGCAGGGAGAAGCTGAGGCCACTAAGATAAAAAAGGATGCCGATCTTAAAAGGAACGAGCTCCTTGCTGCCGCAGAGGCCAGGGCAAAGGCCATACGCGGCAAAGGTGACGCCGAAGCTGCAAAGTACTACAAAATGCTCGAAGAAGACCCCGATTTTGCAATGTTCCTGCGAAACATCGAGGCCATCAAGAAGACACTCGCCGAGAATGCAACTATAGTTATAAAGGGTGATAATGAACCCTTCGACCTGTTGAGACACATGCCGCAGCTTACCCCCAACGACCCGAACAAACCGCCGAAATAGCACGGATTCACCACGGATATGACCGAGAATAATCACCATACCCGCCATAATTTGCAGCCCGCCTCGCCGGACAAATCGCCGCTGCCCGAGCTTGACGCCGCAAACAGTAGCCTATCCGAGGCGCTTCGGATCAGTTTCATCATCCTCAAGATAATAATGATAGTGTTGGTCGTTCTCTTTCTGATCTCCGGCTTCGAAACCGTCGGCTCGGATGAGCAGGCGCTCGTACTGCGGCTCGGAAAGATCCGCGGCGTTGGCGAAAACAAAATCCTAAAGCCGAGGGCCAGGCCCTACTGGATATTCCCGTACCCGATTGAAGAAATAGTCAAAATCCCCGTGGAAAAAAACATAGACCTCAACATCCGCTCCTTCTGGTACTACCAGTCCGAACAGGATATCATTGACGAAAGCCAGGGAAAAAGCAGGCCGCCTCGCAGTGAAACGCTCGACCCTATAAAAGACGGCTATTGTCTCACGCGAAGTGAGAAGAAAAGCGACGCCCTCAGCGGCTCCGACGGCACCGACTACAACATCGTACATTCCAAGTGGCAGCTCAGATACCGGATTAACGACCCGGAACTGTTCTTCAGGAACGTCTTTGTCGAGAACGTAAAACCCGGAGAAGTCTATTCCAACGTTATGACAAAAAGCATAGCGCCGCTCTTGGCAGGTCTTTTTGAAGAGTCCGTCGTCGCCGCAATGGTTCATTACACTATTGACGAAGCCATAAAGAGCCAGGACAGAATCCCCAAACACGTCCAGAGACTCCTGCAGGAAAAGCTCGACAAAATGAAATCCGGCGATATGGAGAATATGTGCGGTATTGAGGTCGTCTCTGTCTATCTGACCGATATCACCTGGCCTCGGCAGGTCGATGAGGCATTCCAGAAGTCCATCACGGCCAGCCAGAACAGCCAAGGCGCCATAACCGCAGCCCGGACTTACGCCCAAAACACGCTCAACGAAGCCGCCGGCCCGGTTGCGGAGCAGTTGTATGCAACTCTGCAGGATGATAACGTTGACGAACAGACAAACGAGCTGCTCTGGTCGCAGTTGGCCGGCGCCGCTCAGGAGAAGCTATTTGAGGCGCGGGCCTATCGAACGCAGGTCGTGGCGGATGCCAAAGCCAATGCCGATTATTTGCAGAGCCTCCTCCCGGAATATCGCAAGTACCCGGCTATCACAATTCAGAGCATCTACCGCGATGCTATTGAGCAGGTCCTTGCCAATATAGGCGAAAAGTTCGTCATCCAGCCGACCAAAGGCGAGGAGATTAGAATCATGATCAGCAGAGACCCGACTATCAAGCGACATGAGTAGTGCGTGGTGAGTGGTGAGTTCGGAATGAATAATTAACCAATTAACCAATTAACCAATTAACCAATGACTATGCCTCACGAACATTTACATTTCAAAGACGACATTGCCGCCGAGCGCACCCACGGCAAGCAAGTCCGCGTAAGTATGGCGCTGCTGGGCACATTGGCCGGCGGAACGCTCCTCATAAGCAGCGGCGTGGCCACATCCCGATTCCTCTACGGCAGCGGCAGTTTTCAGGCCGACCTGCTTGCGATGGTCGGCGCAGTGCTGCTCGGCGCGCCGATTGTCCTGCACGCAATAAAGAGTTTCATCAAAAAGCAGATGCACATGGACGAATTGGCGGCCCTGGCTATTCTCGCCGCCTTCGCCAACAAGGAATATGTCGCGGCCGGCACCATCGCGTTCTTTATGCTCTTAAGTGAGCTTGTCGAATCCCGGACCGCACTCGGGGCCCGCGCCTCAATTGAGTCCTTGATAAAGCTCACGCCCACTAAAGCGAACCTTCTCGCCAACGACGGCGGCGAAACGGAAGTCAAGGTCGCCAATCTCAAGCCCGGTGATTCTATCCGCGTCCGTCCCGGCGACAACGTCCCCGCCGACGGTGAGGTCTCAAAGGGCCTCAGCTCCGTCAACGAAGCTACGATAACGGGTGAATCGCTGCCCGTGGACAAGGTCCCGGGAATGCAGGTCTTCGCCGGCACGAACAACCTCACAGGCGTCCTCGACATCAAGGTCACCAAGGCCGGAAAAGACACGACCCTCGGCAAGGTTCAGTCCCTCATCATTCAGGCGGAGCACACCAAAATACCCATAATGCGGATAATCGACCGCTACGTTAAGTGGTACACGCCCACAATCCTGATGATTGCGGGGATAGTCTGGTTCTTCACCCAGGACGTCAACAGGGCCATTACGATACTCGTTATCTCCTGCCCTTGCGCGCTGATTCTGGCCACCCCTACGGCAATGGTCGCCGCCATCTCCGCCTCGGCAAGGTTGGGCGTGCTCATAAAGAACGTGGCGGACCTTGAGATTGCCGGCAAGATTACGGCCCTGGTCTTCGACAAGACCGGAACCGTGACCACTGGTCGGCTCTATGTGACCAGGCTCACGCCTGCCGAGGGCGTCGAGCCGGCCGAATTGCTCGCCGTCGCAGCCTCCGCCGAGCAGATGAGCAAGCACCCCGCCGCGAGGGCCCTGAAGGAAGTCGCAAAAGAGGCGAACCTCTCTCTGCCGGGAACCGAGCATTTTCAGGAGATCCCCGGCAAGGGTGTGACTGCAACCGTTGATTCGGCCAACATCATCGTCGGCAGAGATACGTTCCTGAAGGAAAGCGGCGTCAATACCGGCAACGTCCCCGACCCCAGCCTCCACGAGGAGCAGGGCTTCAGCACGCTCTACGTAGCCAGGGATTCCAAGTGTATCGGCTGGATCGGCCTGCAGGATAAGACAAGGCCGGAAGCGCAGCACGCCGTCCAAGTCCTGCGGGACATCGGCGTAAAAAAAATCACAATGCTCACGGGCGACAGAAACGAGGTCGCCAGCCGTGTCGCCGCCGAGCTGGGCTGCACCGATTTCAAGGCCCAGTGTCTGCCCCAGGATAAGCTGGCCATTGTCGAGCAGATCAAAAGGGACGGCCATACCGTCGTCGTCGTCGGCGACGGCATTAACGATGCACCGGCCCTGGCCGCAGGGGACCTCGGCATCGCTATGGGAGCCGCCGGCAGCGACGTTGCTATAAACTCCGCCTCCATTGCCCTTATGAGCAACGATCTCAAACGCCTGCCGTTCCTTGTCCGCCTTTCCCGAAAAACAAGAAGCGTCATCAGTCAGAACCTCGGCTTTGGAATAGCCTTTATCATTCTGGGCGTCGCCGCGGGAGCGGCGGCCTGGCTATCGACGATTTACGCCGCGTTCCTGCATTTCGTCGGCTCTTTGGTTGTCGTATTCAACAGTGCCCGCCTTGTCCGCTTCGGCGAGGAGCTTGAGCACGAAGAATAAATTATGAACGATGGTCGTAGGGTGGGCTTCAGCCCACCAGTTCGGTGGGGCAAGCCCCACCCTACATGGCTTTGTGGCTAAATTCCCCAGACACGACTTATGGAATACGCCGTTGAAACATTCTCTCTGACCAAGATTTTTTCCGACTGGTGGGGCCGCGCCAAGGTTTATGCCGTGGACGACCTGGATCTCCAGATTCAATACAACGAGGTCTTCGGCCTGCTTGGCCCAAACGGCTCGGGCAAGACAACCACCCTGAAGATGCTCCTGGGCCTCCTGCATCCCACGAAGGGAAAAGCACTATGCCTTGGCGGCGACGCCACCGACCCCAGGATCAGCGCCAGAATCGGTTTCCTGCCCGAAGAATCCTACCTCTACAAATACCTTACGGCCCGCGAAACGCTCGACTTCTACGGCAGGCTGTTCCGACTGGGCCGCCGCGTCCGCAGAATGCGTATTGATGCCCTGCTCGACATGGTCGGCCTCAAAGCCGTCGCAAACAGGCCCGTCGGAACCTTCTCAAAAGGTATGGCTCGCAGAATCGGACTGGCGCAGGCCCTCATAAACGACCCCGACCTGCTGATACTCGACGAGCCGACGACCGGCCTCGACCCCATCGGGACCCGCCAGATAAAGGACCTAATACTCAAGCTCGCAAAACGCGGCAAGACAGTCCTGCTTTGCAGCCATCTTCTCGCCGACGTCGAAGACGTCTGCGATAGAATCGCAATTCTCTACGGCGGAAAAATCCAGGCCAAAGGACAAGTCGCCGAGCTCCTCCAGCAAACGCATAAAAGGCAAATCACCACAGACGCCATAAGCGATAGCGCCATCGAAAGGATAAAACAGATAGTGCAGGAGGAAAACGCCGAATGTGTCGTAACTTCTCCGATGCACAAGCTTGAGACCTTCTTCATAGAAACCGTCGTAGCCGCCCAGCGACAGGACCGACGCACAAGCGGGGCGGTCAGCACAACCAAAATCGGCGACTTCCTCGCCGCTGAAACAATCTCGGAGAACATACTCGATAGGCTTGTCTCCGCCCCCGTCTCGCCGGGGACCCCCACACAGCCGCCGCCAACCGAAAAGGCCGTATCCACTGAGAGTGCCGAACCCAAGCCGGGCGAACGGCTGCTCAGCAAGCTGACCGAGCCGGCCCCACCAACCAGGCCCTTCACGGACCGCAAGATTCACACCCAGCCCGTCGAAACCGATGCTGCTCCCGCGAGAGACCACGTAAGAGGCGACATACTCGACGAGCTTGCGGGACGCTCTAAACCAAAAACCAAAGACCCGAACAGGACCGACGAAAAACAGGCAGGAGGCTCAGGCGATGCGTAGTATCTGGGCTGTTGCTGTAAATACAATCAAGCAGGCCCTGCGGATGAAAGTTGCCCTCATCTTTGTCCTCCTGCTGGTCGTTCTGCTGCCGGTTATGGCCTTCTCCAGCACAGGCGACAACACTCTGAAAGGCAGGCTGCAGACCTTCGTAAGCTACGGACTTTCACTGACGAGTCTTCTGCTGTGCCTGCTTGCGATAATCGTCTCAATTCACACGGTGGCAAGCGACATTGAGCACAGGCAGATATATACCGTCATCACCAAGCCCATCCGTCGATTCGAGTTTCTGCTCGGCAAACTGCTGGGCGTGGTCCTCCTGAGCACAAGCCTGCTCGTCCTGTTTTTGGTGCTAATATATGCGGTTGCCGTCTATATGCCGCGCTTTTACAGGGCGACCGAAGCCGACCTCATTGAAGTCAAAAATGAATTCCTCACCGCCCGAAAGGCCTTGACGCCCCCCGAGCCCGACGTCTCCAAGGAAGTGGCCGACGCCTTGAAGAAACTCATCAGCGGCGGCAATATCGACCAGGTGTATGCGGGAATGTCGCCAAAGGAAATCACCGCCCAGATTGCCAATACCATTAAGCTCGCAAAGCGCAGCGCCGACGTCGGCCAACAGTTGCTCTGGGAATTCTATAACGTCAAGCCCCGCGACCCGAACGGCAGCATATTCGTAAAATTCAAGCTCGAGGTCTCAGTCACGCCCCCCGACTCACAGGTGTACAGCCAGTGGGGCATAGGCGACTACCGCCCCTACAAGTATGGTGCGCAGAGCAAGGGTGACGGCGAGTTCTACCCCGTCCAGCGAAAGGACCCGGTTCGGCAATTCCGCGAGATAGAGGTCCCCGCCGACGCCGTCGCGGATGACGGCTATCTCGCCGTGGCATTTTACAATCCCCCTCTGAATACTACATCGGTCGTCTTCCCGCTTGAGGACGGCCTCGAAGTGCTCTACAAAGCCGACAGCTTCGCCGCCAACTTCATTAGGGCGGGCCTGCTGATCCTCTCTCGCCTGCTCTTTCTGGCCTGCCTCGGTATCCTGGCGTCAACCTTTTTGTCCTTTCCGGTCGCCATATTGTTCTGCCTCGTGATCTTCTTTACCGCAAGCGTCAGCGGCTTTGTCATCGAGTCGTTCGAATTCCTCAGCGAGAATATGGCTGTCGTCTATTCGTACACCATCAAGTGGCTGATTCGCCTGCTGCCTCAGTTTGATAAATTCAATCCTTCCAAGTACATAGTTCCGGCAGAGTTGTTGAGCTGGTCTGTTGTGGCGCGAGTTGCCCTGTTTATCGTTTGCATCAAATCATTGTTGCTGTTGGTTTTTGCCCTGGTCATTTTCAGTTTCAGAGAAATTGCTCGAATTACGGTCTAACGTGCGTGGTCGGCAAGATAAATCGTTTGTTGATTTGTATGCGTTTGCGTGACGCCATAATTTGCTCCGTTTCCGTCGTGATTGCCGCCGGTATGCTGATTGCCGCCGGAATGCAGCTCGATTACATAAACTCGCAGCGCCGGCAGATGAAGCTGATTATCAACGAGCCCCTCGAAAACGCGCCGCCTTCCCTCGCATTCGCCACCGTTGCGATGGGGGCCTTTCGCGGTCTCGTAGTGGACATTCTCTGGATGCGGGCCGACAGGTTGAAAGACGAGGGCCAATTCTTCGACGCGCGCCAGCTCGCCGAATGGATAACCACTCTCCAGCCTCGATTCGGCTCGGTCTGGGTCTTCCACGCCTGGAACATGGCGTACAATATCTCGGTTACCATGCCCGCTACGCAGCCCGACCAGAGATGGCAATGGGTGAAAAACGGCTACGAGCTGCTCCGCGACAAAGGTATTCCGGCAAATCCGAGGGACATCCAGCTCTATCATGAGCTTGCCAGAATATTCCAGCACAAGATAGGCAGCGTATCGGATGATGCGCACAAGTATTACAAGCTTCAGATGGCCCTGGCATTAGGCCCCTTGCTCGGCAACGCCGACGACGAGTATTTCGACAACCTGGTGAAGGCCGGGATGTCTATGTGGGATGGCCAGGACTCCCCGGACTTCAAGCAAGTCTGGCGACGAATCGCCGAAGACCCAAACTTCGCGCCCCTGGTTAAGCAGCTTCAATCCGCAGATAAAGCCTTTCCTGACGACGACCGGTTCATCAGCAGCTATTTATCTCTAAGGCAGGACGCTCGCAGGTTTGCCCCCGCCGCATCCCAGGTCATAGACGGCTTGCGGGAAAGTGGCGTGCTCAAAAACTTCGACATCCTGGCCAAGGCATACCAGTTGCGCAGGACCTGGAAGCTTGACCCGGCCCTGATGCGAAGGCTCGACAAGACCTACGGCCCAATCGATTGGACCGACCCGAACAAGCACTTGCCTCTCGACTGGCGCCACCCCGATTGTCACGCAATCTACTGGGCCGTCAAAGGCCTCGAAATCGCCTCCGCACAGAAGGACAAGCAGATCACCATACACGAAACAAACACCGACCGAATAGTTGCCCACAGCCTGCAGAGCCTCTTCCGTAACGGAAAGATATTCATACACGACGTCCCCATTCAGGTGCCTGCGGAGAATTCTTCGGAACCGGCCCAGGTGCAGGTATTTAAGGAAGTGTATTTGCTGCCGGATTTGAGGATGTTTGAGCCGTACAACAAGGCCATCCTCAAAATCATCGAGAAATACAAGGCTGTCGGCGATGAAGGCGCCGTTAGCACGCTCCAGAACGGCCACCGCAACATGCTCAGAAATGCCCTGCTTTCCTTCTATCAGTCCGGCCACGAACGCTACGCCCAGAAAATCTATGACGAGCTCAGACTGTTGTATCCTCTGCCCGAGTTCCAGGTTCCGCTCGTCGAATATGCAAGAAAACGCATGCTCGAAGAGCTCGAAAATATCGGAATCATCGACGCAAAAGAGCAGATAATCTCAGTTCTTCAGGAAAGTTACTACCTATACGCAATCCGCGATGATGACGCCGCGTTCGGCAGAGAGAGTCTGGCCGAACAAATTCATCACCATTACCAGGCTATGTATCCGGACGAAAACAGGATTGACTTGCCCGACCTCAAATTGCTAAAGTACCTTGCGCTTATGGACTTCCTCAACGGCGGGCAGTTCTCGCCTTACCTCAAGAGCACTCTGCTCGGAAGGATAGAGGTTGAACGACCCGAGCTTTTCAAGCAATTGGAGCAATTGGAACAGGAAAGGCAAAAGCTGCAGAAACAAGCCGAACAGCCTTGATGACACGCACCCAACAGCTTCTGTTATGGATAACGCACCCTCGCAACAACTGACCCCTTCTCAAAAAAAGGCTGTTTTCCATATTGCCGGGCCTCTGCTCGTCCTCGCCGGTCCGGGCAGCGGCAAGACCCGCGTAATCATGCATCGAATCGCCGCCCTTATAGATTCTGGCGTCCAGCCGTACAATATCTGCGCAATCACCTTCACCAATAAGGCCGCCGACGAGATGCGACAAAGGGCGGCTGCTCTGGGCGCCTCGGCGGGGGCCCATATCAGCACCTTCCACTCCCTGTGTGTCCGCATACTTCGCCGCTACGCCGAAAACGCCGGCATAAGGGCCAACTTCAGCGTGTACGACCAGTCCGACCAGGCCAGGTGTATCAGGCAGGCCGTCAAGGACTGCCGGCTTGACTCCGCCAACTTTCCCCCGGCCAAAATGCTCGACGCTATTTCCACCCTCAAGAACAAGCTCATTGAAGCCGATTCATTCAAAGACCGCGCCGACGATTTCTTTTCCAAAACGCTGGCCCAGGTGTACCTCCGCTATCAACGTATCCTCGACGATCTGAACGGTCTGGACTTCGACGACCTCCTGATGAAAACCGCCTTTCTGCTCGAAGGCTGCCCCGACGTCAATTCCGAGCTTTCAAATCGCTTCAAGTTTCTCCTCATCGACGAATACCAGGACACAAATCACGCCCAGTACAGGATCGCCAAGGCCCTCGTCTCGCACCACAACAATATCTGCGCCACCGGCGACCCCGACCAGTCCATCTATCGCTGGCGCGGAGCCGACATCCACAACATACTCGCCTTTGAAACCGATTGGCCCGACGCCGAAATCGTCAGGCTCGAGGAGAATTTCCGCAGCACGCCCAACATCCTCGCCATCGCCGACCGTATGATTGCATACAACCAAAAGCGAAAGCTCAAGAAGCTCGTGCCCACCAGACCCGCAGCTAAGGATGTCGTCGTCGCCGCCTCCGAGGATGAGGTTCAGGAGGCACGCTCGGTTGCCCGGCACATAAAGGAATTGGTCGATAATGGCGCCTCTCTTAACGATATGGCCGTCTTCTACCGTGTGAACTCTATGAGCAGGGTGCTCGAAGAGGCGTTCATCCGCGCCAAAATACCGTACCAGGTTGTGCGGGGCGTGGAATTCTACAACAGAAAGGAAATCCGCGACCTGCTCGCCTATCTCAAAGTCCTCGCCAACCCCGACGACGAGCTTGCCCTGTTGCGAATAATCAATACGCCCGCCCGCGGCATAGGAAAGACCACCATCGACAGAGTCCGCTCGCACGCAGCCCGCAGTCAAACCGCCTTGCACCAGGCCCTCAGGCAGGCCGAGCGCATCGATTCCCTCTCCACAGGCACAAAGGCAAAGCTCGCTGCATTCGTCGCTTTACTCCGCCGATTCGAAAAATATGCCGCCGGGCCGGTCGCGCCCCTTGCGCAGGACATCTTCGAAGAATCCGGGCTTGCCGAATCCCTGCGCGCAGCCGGAGCCGAGGGAAAGGACGCATTGGAAAACGTCGGCGAGCTGATAAACGCCGCCGCCGAGTACGACTGCCAGGCCGAGCAGCCGTCGCTGATTGACTATCTCCAGCAAATATCGCTCTTCAGCGATGCCGACGCGTATGACCCGGCCGGCGGACGCGCCGCCCTGATGACCCTGCATGCCGCCAAAGGCCTCGAATTTGAAAACGTCTTCATCCTCGGCGTCGAACAGGGCCTCCTGCCCCACGAGAGGACCAACGCCCACGAAGACGCCGACGAGCTCGAAGAGGAGCGAAGGCTCTTTTTTGTGGGCATTACCCGTGCCAAAACGAACCTGCACATAAGCTACACTCGCTACCGGACTATCCGGGGCCAGAAGTTGCGCACGATACCGTCGCAGTTCCTCTTCGAGCTTGGCTGCGGTTTTGACGAGCAGGTAACCCGGCAGGATGACTACGATCCCGACGATGAGGAGCACAACCCCTCCGGCGCTGCTCGCCCCACAGCGCGCTTTGCCAAAGGGCAGTTGGTCCGGCACGAATCCTTCGGCCTTGGAAGGGTCAAAGAGTTCATTGATATCGGGCAGGACAGCATCGTCGTCGTCAGGTTCAACACCGGACAAACAAAATCACTTATGCTACAATATAGCCGCCTTGTGAAGCTGTGAAACGTTCTTGGAGAATCAAGATGAAGCTCTGGAATTATTCCAACCTGACGGTTTTGTTCGCCCTGATTCTGTTTGCGTGTATTGGGGCCACACGCGTTACAGCCGATTCGGCTGTCCGGATATGGCAAGAGCCGCTCACAATTCCCACTTACCAGGTCGGTGAGCCTGATAAGAATCCGAGGTTCTACGTTGGCCGGACATACCAGGGAACGCAGGGGCGAGTATATCCTTATCCGATGCTCGATACGTTGACCGACATCCGCAAAGACAAGACCTACAACGCCGTGTACCTTGAAAATGAATACGTGAAGATTTGCGTCCTTCCCGAAATCGGCGGCCGCGTCTTCGCCGCCCTGGACAAGACCAACAATTATGATTTCCTCTACCGCCAGCACGTAATTAAGCCCGCCCTTATTGGAATGCTCGGGGCATGGATCTCCGGCGGCATAGAGTGGTGCATCCCTCACCACCACAGGGCCACCACTTTTATGCCGGTCGATTACACGCTCCAGGATAACGCCGACGGCAGTAAGACCGTCTGGGTCGGCGAGATCGAGCTTCGCCACCGCACCAAATGGCTGGTCGGCCTGACCCTCTATCCCGGCAAGTCCTATATGGAAGCTACCGTCAAAATCCTCAATCGCACGCCCTTTGTCAATTCCCTGCTCTACTGGGCCAATGTCTCAGTCCACGCAAACGAGCAGTACCAGGTGATCTTCCCCCCCAGCACCGAATACGCGACTTATCACGGCAAGAACCAGTTCTCGCACTGGCCGATCTCCCGCGAAGTCTATGCGGGGAACGATTACACAAAGGGACTGGACGTGAGCTGGTGGAAGAATCACCCATCGCCCATATCCTTTTTTGCCTGGAACTATAAAGACGATTTTCTCGCCGGCTACGACCACGGCAGGCAGGCGGGCACGGCTTACGTAGCCAATCACCACGTTGCCCCCGGCAAGAAACTATGGGAGTGGGGCCCCGGACCGCGAGGCCGAATATGGGACAAAATCCTGACGGAAACCGACGGCCCCTACATAGAGATTATGGCCGGCGCCTACTCGGACAATCAGCCCGACTACAGTTGGATACAGCCCTACGAGGCCAAAATCATCAAGCAGTATTGGTACCCTGTTCGGCAAATAGGGGGCCTCAAAAATGCCAATGTCAACGGCGCCGTCAATCTTGAGCCAACGCAGGACAACGCCGTCAGGATAGCCTTCAACACGACATCACGCCACGATGATGCGCAGGTGCTGTTGACCGCCGCCGATAAGGTTATCTTCAAGCAGAAGATAACCATAGACCCCGGCAGACCATTCGACAAGAAAGTCCCCCTTCCCGCCGGCGTCACCGAGAAAGACCTGAGAGTATCGCTGCTTTCTTCTACCAACCAGGAGCTGATAGCCTACAAATCGCTCGAAAAGCCGGGCGAGCCGATGCCCGCCCCTGTAAAGTCCCCGCCAGCCCCCAAAGATATCGAGACAGTCGAGGAGCTTTATTTGACGGGTTTACGCCTCGACCAGTTTCACCACGCCACCATCGAGCCTTATCCCTACTATGAAGAAGCATTGAAAAGGGACCCGAACAATTCCCTCGTAAATACCGAGCTCGGCATACTCTACTGCAAACGCGGAATGTTCGAAGATGCTCAGGACCGCCTGACGCGAGCCATCGACCGCCTCACTAAGAATTACACAAGCCCGCAAGATGGTCGCTCCCTCTACTATCTCGGCGTCACACTCAAATTCCAGGGCGAATATGATGCCGCCTATGATGCGCTGTACAAGGCAACCTGGAGCCACGCGTTCCAATCAGCCGCTTACTACCAATTGGTCCAAATCGACTGCATAAGAGGCCGGTTCGAGACCGCAATGGAGCACATCGAGCGCTCCATTGCTGCAAACGCCTGGAACACCCAGGCATTGAATCTAAAGTCCGCCGTGCTCAGGCATCTCGGACGCCCTGAACACGCTATCGAGGTGGCTTCGCAGACCCTGACTTTCGACCCGCTCGACTTCTGGGCCGGATATGAGCTTTACCAGGCGCAATCCGCCGATGGGCACACCAAGCAGGCCAAATCGACACTCAACAACCTCAAGGTCAAGGCAAGAGGCGAGGTTCAATCCTATCTGGAGCTGGCCGTTGACTACGCCAATTGCGGTCTATGGGACGACGCCATCGGCTCGCTCACGCTTTTGACCGATGCCGTAAAAGAGAAGTCACGCGCCCACCCGATGGTTTACTATTATCTCGGTTATTTCTCGCAGAAGAACGGCCAGCCCCAACAGGCCTTGAGCTACTACAATAAGGCTCGCAGTATGTCCCCGGATTACTGCTTCCCATTTCGCCTCGAATCAATAGACGTCCTCAATAGCGCCGGGAAAGCTAACCCATCCGACCCTCGCGCCCCTTATTATCTTGGAAACCTCCTCTACGACAACCAGCCCGCAAAGGCGATAGAGCAGTGGGAAAAATCAAGCGACCTGGATGACAGCTTTGCAACGGTTCACCGGAATCTCGCCTTTGCATACTCACAGGTCAACAACGACGTTCCCAAAGCCATCGCCAGTTTGGAAAAAGCCGTAGCCTGTGACAAAAACGACCCTCGGCTCTATTATGAGCTGGACCTGCTCTACGAAGCAGGGGGGGTATCCCCTCAAAAGAGACTCGCGCTTCTCGAAGAAAATAGTAAGACCGTGGCCCAGCGCGATGATGCCCTGTCCCGTCAAATCGCCCTCTGCGTCCAGGCCGCCCAATATGATAGAGCCATAGAGCTGCTCACGAACCGTCACTTCCATACTTGGGAAGGCGGAGGCCAGATCCACGATGTCTATGTGGACGCCCTTATGCTCAGAGGCCGGGAAAAGTCCAACAAGGGACAACACGCCGAGGCCCTCAAAGACTATCAGGCTGCCCTTGAATACCCCGAAAATCTCGAAGTGGGAAGGCCTGATCAGGATAGGGGGCTTTGCCGGACATACTTCCTTATGGGGGCTTCTTATGAAGCTCTGAGCCAAACCGAGAAAGCCCGCGAGTGCTTCGAGAAGGCCGCATTGATGGATGTTGGCCAGTCGCAGTTCGGTTACTACAAGGGATTGGCCCTGAAAAAGCTCGCCCGCGAGAATGATGCAAACAAGGTATTCGACGATCTGATCGAGTCCGCAAAGCCCGGCCCGGCAGTAGAGTTCTTCGCCAAGTTCGGAGAAAAGCAAACCCACAACTCAAAACTGGCTCAGACCCATTACCTCCTGGGCCTCGCCCACCTGGGCAAAGGCGACCACGCAAAGGCCAGGGCCGAGCTTGAAAAGACCCTCGAATTAAACGCCAATCACCTCTGGGCCGCCGTGCACTTGTCCGAGTTGAATTAGGCACTCTAACAAAACCCAATTCGTCATTCCGAGCGCAGCCTTTGTCATTCCGAGCGCAGCCTTTGTCATTCCGAGCGCAGCCGAGGAATCTATTCAAACAGCCCAGCGAAACGGCGCCTCATTTCGAAGTCAGGTTTTGTTCACAGCCTCTTAGTACTTTATAGCAGGCAAGACACCCGCAGTCATTGCGAAGGAGTCCCTTGGGGACGACTGTGGCAATCTCACAACCACTCGAATGCTTGATATTGCCGCGCCTCCCTTCGGTCGGCTCGCAACGACAATCTGGTAAATCAAGCGTTACCGAACAGCAGCTTCTTTTCAAATTCGGTCAGGGCAAAAACCAATACCGCTTGTTCAATTTAGTGCTGGCCAAACCAGAACAGCGACGGTAAAATCCAGGCATATTCAGAGCGTCCAACAAAAAGAAACCTCGCTCTCTGTCATTCCCGCGAAAGCGGGAATCCAGAGGGCGCTGTTAATCAGAGCTTCAATTTGTTAGAGCTCCCAAATTCGGTTGGAAACCTGACAGTGACTAAGGCTTCTGCAAAATTGCAGGTTAGGCCTACTTAGAAAAGAAAAAATCGTTTGTTGATTTTTTCTTTTCAACGGTAACGTATTGTCTCGTAAT